>JBDTQV010000001.1:0-38391 GCA_039932015.1 Gemmatimonadota bacterium
ATCAGCAAGATCTCGGTGCAGACCGGTACCTCGCACGGCGGTGTCGTGCTGCCCGACGGCACGATCGCCGACGTGAAGATCGACATCGAAGCGCTCTCGGCGCTGTCCCGAGTCGCACGCGAGGAGTATGGTCTCGCCGGCGCCGTGCAGCACGGGGCAAGCACGCTCCCGGCCAACGCGTTCGGCAATTTCCCGCGGGTCGAGACGTGCGAGATCCATCTCGCAACCAACTTCCAGAACATCATATTCGATCATCCCGCCCTTCCGGCCGACCTGCGCCGTCGGATGATGGGATGGCTGGACGACAACGCGCAGGGCGAGCGCAAGGCGGGCGATTCCGACGAGCAGTTCTACTACAAGGCACGGAAGAAGGCGATCGGCCCGTTCAAGCGCGACGTCTGGTCGCTCCCGGCCGATGTGCGCGGCGCCATCGCCGCCGATCTGGAAAAGATGTTCGCGTTTCTGTTCGAGCAGCTCAACGTCAACGGCACCGCCGATCTGGTGGACCGCTTCATCCAGGCCCCGATGCAGCACCACGCGGCGCTCAAGCCCGTGCTCGTCGCCGCGGCCGACGACCCCGACGCCGGGGAATAGGGGGATTCATGATTCGTCGCAAGCAGCATGCACCTGAAGTGGTGTACGTCGACCGTGGTGGCGACTCTTCGGCCAAGTGGCTCTTTTGGGGCGCGTGCCTCGGCGCCGGGCTGGCACTGCTGTATGCGCCGCGCACCGGCGAGCAGACGCGGCGCGTGCTGCAGCGTCGCCTCTGGAAGCTGCGCGCAATGTCGGAGGAAAAGATCGACGATCTCGTACAGCGAATCGGGACGAAGGCCGAAGATCTCGCGGGCGGATTGGCCGACGATCAGTATGCCGGCGACGACGATTTCGAGGAGACCGAGGAATTCGACGAAACGGCGGAGGGCAACGGATTTGCCGCACCGAGTGCGCGGCAGGAGCTCGAGGAGCGTCTCGAACAGGCGCGCGCGCGCCGGCGTACGCCGCGGCCCTTGCCTCGCGATGAGGAGCCGCTCGCCTGAGCGAGCGCCATCGCGGCGGGTGGTACCTCTCGCCCAAGGGGTTCCTCCGCCGCGTGCTCGAGGCCGCTGACGAGAGTCATCTCGCGTTTCTCGCGAGCGCGATCACGTTCGACGCGCTGCTTGCGGCGGTTCCGTTCGTGCTGTTGCTGCTGGTCGGGCTCACCTTCCTTGCCCAGTACGTCGTCGGCACCCAATCGGTGGATCCGGTGGTGCTGTTTCACCGGTTTCTGCCGGCGCATGAGACGCTGAGCGGCCACGATCCGTTTGCGGTCATCGAGGACGTGCTCGCCCGCATCACCCAGAACCGCGGCGCGCTCTCGCTGTACGCGGCGCCCGCATTCCTCTGGTTCAGCACCCGGCTGTTCGGCGGCATTCGCACCTCGCTCAACAGCATCTATGATGTCGCCCTGCGGCCTCCGCGGCAGCACAATCTCGTCGTCAATTTTCTGATGTCCAAGGCGCGCGATGCCAGCATGGTGCTCGCGACGGTGCTGCTGCTGCTCGCCAATACGCTGCTCACGACCGAGCTCGCATTCGTGCAGGCGAGAGGCGCCGCGGTGCTTCCCCAGTTCAGTTTCTTTGTGACGGGGCTGGGGCGTGGCGTGGGTGAGCTGCTGACGTTGCTGTTCTCCGTGTCGCTGTTCTTCGTGATCTACAAGTACGCGTCGGTCCGAAAGCTTCGCTGGCGCACGGCACTTCTTGCGGCGGCGTTCGCGGCAATCGCGTTCGAAATTGCGAAGCGCCTCTACGCGTTGTATCTCGGCCACTTCGCATCCTTCAAGGGATCCAGTGGTGACGCTACGATCGGCGCGATCGTGCTCTTCGTGATCTGGCTGCATTACACCGCCATCGTCTTTCTGCTCGGCGCCGTCGTCGCGGAAACCTGGGAGCTCCGGCGCATGCAGAAACGGCAGCGTGCGATCCTGACCTGACGCTTCCACCCGGCGTGCGCTGCCGTTATCTTGGTGATGCCTCAGGTCCGAAGGGCGCCGGCGCGTGAACCGCGTCAGGACCTTGCCGGTAGCAGCGCTAAGCGATGCCCGGTGTCGCTTCGGGGTGCCTGAGGCACTTTTCTTTTTTCTCCCTCCGTCAGCCAATCATGTCCATCGCGCTCGCCCGTCGGTACCGTCCGAAGCGTTTTGCCGACCTGCTGGTGCAGGATCACGTCACCGCGGTCCTCCGCGGCGCCGTCGCACGCGGGCGTGTCGGCCACGGGTACCTGCTCACCGGGCCGCGCGGAGTCGGGAAGACGACCGCCGCGCGCATCCTCGCGATGGCGCTCAATTGCCCTGATCGCGACGCCAGCGGCGACCCCTGCGGCGTCTGTGAAAACTGCGAGCGCATCTGGAACGGTTCGGCCAATCTGGACGTGGTCGAAATCGACGCGGCCAGCAATCGCGGTGTGGACGATGCCCGCGATCTGCGTGAGCGCGCGATGTACGCCGCGTCGCAGGAGGGGCACTACAAGGTCTACATCGTCGACGAGGCCCACATGCTCACGCGTGAGGCCTGGAACGCCCTGCTGAAGGTGCTCGAGGAGCCGCCGCCGGGCGTCGTGTTCGTCTTCGCGACGACCGAGCCTCAGAAGATCGCCGCGACTGCGGCACCCGTGATGTCGCGTCTGCAACGCTTCGATTTCCGGCGGATCGGGCCGGCGGCCATTCGCGATCGTCTGCGCGCCGTGCTGAACGCGGAGCAGCTCGCGGCCGATGACGACGCGCTCACGCTCATCGCCCGCCACGCCGACGGCGGCATGCGGGATGCGCTCTCGATTCTCGATCAGTGCCTCAGCTTCGGAGAAGGCGCGATCACGGCTGAGCGTGTGCGCGAGACTCTCGGGCTTGTCGGCGACGATGTGTACGCGGCGTTGCTCACGGCCGTCGTCGGACGCGATCCCGCCGCGGTCTTTCCACTGGTCGACCAGCTCATGGAAGCCGGTGCGGACCTCGGTGAGTTCATGAACGGTGCGGCGGAGATGCTGCGCGCGCTGCTGATGGTGCAGGTGCGTGCCGAGCCGGAAGGGCTCACTGAGTCGATGCGAGAGTTGCTCAGGCTGTATGCGGCAGAGCTGCAGCCAGGCGACGTGCTCCGGATGCTTCGCCTGCTCACCGACAACGAGACGGCCATTCGCCGGAGCGCCAATAGCCGGCTTGTCGTCGAGACGCTGCTGTTGCGCTGGACGATGCTCGATCGCGTCGTGGATCTCGAGCGCGTGATCACCGGCGCCGCGCCCGCCAGCGCCACCCGCACTGCGCCGCCGTCCCGGCCCACTCTCCCGCCGGCACCAGTCGCCGCCCGCGCCGAGCGGCCGGCGCCGGCGCCGGTGTCGCGCTCCGCACCGCATGCGGTCAACGCTGAAGCGCTGGCATCCCCGCCTGATGCAGACACGGTGCCGTTCACGCTCGATGGACTTCGGGAGCAGTGGCCCGCGATCCTGGGGCTCGTGCGCGAGCGCAGTCGTTTTCTGGGCGAGGCGCTCGCCGGGACGGATCCGGTCGCGGTTGAGCCGCCGCTGCTCACCGTGGCACTCGGAAGTCCCAATCCGCTATTCCTCGAGCGGCTGGAGCAACAGGCGATGGTGATCGAAGAGATCGTCGGCCGGGCCGTCGGCGCTCCGGTGCGCCTTCGCATCGGGAGCGGCGCGCCGTCCGCATCGGCCGAGCCGCGTGCTCGCCGCATGTCGGAAGCGAGCATCCGGGCCGATCGCCTCAAAGGGTTTCGTGCGCAGGACGCGGCGCTCGACACCGCCGCGGATGAGTTAGATTTGGAGATCGTGGATTGACGTTGCGGCACCTCTCTGTGCCGCCTGGCTTGGCGTGAGATTGCGGGGCATCGGAATCGTATGGCGGACTTTCAGCAGCTGTTACAACTCGGCCAGCAGGTGCAGGGGCGCCTCGCGGAGCTTCAGAGCAATCTGGCTAATCGGGTCATCGACGTGTCGGCCGGCGCGGGGATGGTGCGTGTCAGCGCGGACGGTCGCGGCAGCATCCGGACGATCACGATCGAGCCGGCCGCCTTCGAGGGCCGCGACGCCGAGCTTCTGAGCGATCTCGTTCTTTCCGCGGTCGCCGAGGCACAGCGCCGTGCCGCAGAGCTGATGCAGGCCGAAATGCGGAAGGTGCCGGCGCTGCAGTCATTGCCGTTTCCCCCGGCCCTCTGACCGGTGAGCGCGATCGAGACGCTGATCGCCGAGCTCGCGCGTCTGCCGGGCATCGGCCGGAAGACCGCGCAACGGCTCGCGTTTCATCTGCTGCAGCAGCCGCCGGAGCAGGTCGGCCGGCTGGCGAGCGCGCTCGTTTCGGTGGCAGAGCTGGTCCATCCGTGCGATACCTGCGGTAACCTGACCGAAGAGCAACCCTGTGCGATCTGCCGCGATCCACGGCGGGATCCGGCACTGATGTGCGTTGTCGAGGATGCGTCGGCGGTGGGCGTGGTGGACCGTTCGACCGATTTTCGGGGCCGCTACCACGTTCTGGGCGGCCGGCTGTCGCCCCTGGACGGAATTGGTCCGGAAGCGCTCAGGCTGGATGCGCTGGTACGGCGTGTGCATGACGACGGCGTCCGCGAGGTGATTCTGGCGACCAATCCATCGATGGAGGGCGAGGTGACGGCAACGTACATCCAGCAGCTCCTCGCCGGGTCATCGGTCCGGGTTACCCGCCTCGCGCGTGGCCTTCCCATGGGCGGCGACCTGGAATATGTGGATGGCGCCACGCTCGCCCACGCGCTCACTGCGCGGCAGGAGGTGCAGTGATGCGCTCCCGCACCCGCGTCTTCGTCGGCTCCGCGGCGGTCGGCATTGCCGCGGGCTGGGTGCTCGCCCAGCAGCGGCTCGCGCGCCACCGCCGGGATTTGTTCAGCCCGCGGCCGCTGCGGCGCCTCGCGGCGCTTGGCTACCTCGCGGGCCAGGAGGGCATCGAAACCGTCAGAGTGCTTCGCGACTACCTCCGGTGGGAACGACAGCCCATGCTCCGCCAGCGCGCTGATGCGATCGTGCGCCGGATGGAAGCGACGATCGGCTGAGGCGGACCATGTCCGGTGCATCCAGCTGGTCATTTCGCGAGGAGGACGCGCGACGGATCGAGGGAATCCTGAACGGATTTCTGCGCGAATCCGTGGCGCGAACCGCGCTGATCGTCGACCGTGCCGGCCAGCTCGTGGCCACCGTCGGCGAGGCCCCCGCCTTCGATCCTACCGCATTCGCTTCGCTCACCGCCGCCGATTTCAGTGCCAACGACCAGCTCGCCCGGATGCTCGGCGAGCCCGAATTCGGCGCGCTGTTCCATCAGGGTGAACGCGAGTCGATGTACCTGGCGGACGTGGCGCGGCGGGTGATTCTCGTCGTGCTGTTCGACAATCGCACGACGCTCGGGCTGGTAAAGCTCCGCGTCCGCGCCGCGGTGCAGGAGCTCAATCAGGTCTTTGCCGACATGTTCGACCGCGAAGCCGCGGATGCGCCCCACGTCGAGTCCGGCTTTCTCGGCGACGCGGAAGACGAAATCGACAAACTCTTCGGAGCCTGAGGGGAACCGCACGCATGTCGATGATCAACTACGCGTCCCGCGAGATCAACTGCAAGCTCGTCTACTACGGGCCTGGCCTCGGCGGCAAGACGACCAATCTCGAGTTCGTCTACAACAAGGTCGCGCCCACGTCGCGCGGGAAGATGATCTCGCTCGCTACCGAGACCGAGCGGACGCTCTTCTTCGATTTCCTCCCGGTCGACCTCGGCACCATTCGCGGCTTCAAGGTGAAGTTTCACCTCTACACCGTGCCGGGCCAGGTGTACTACAACGCCTCGCGCAAGCTGATTCTCAAAGGCGTGGACGGCGTCGTCTTTGTCGGCGACAGCCAGCTGGAACGGATGGAAGCCAATATCGAAGCCATGCAGAATCTCTACGATAACATGGCTGAGCATGGGTACGATCTCACGAAGATTCCGTTCGCCATCCAGTACAACAAGCGTGACCTGCCGAATGCGGCGACGATCGCCGAGCTGCAGGCGTCGCTCAATCCGGGCTGGATCGTCGAGGATCCGTCGCGCAAGCGTGAGCTGCCCGACCCGGAACATCCCGGCGAATTTCTCGTCAGCCAGCAGGATGGTCAGTGGATCGAGCGCGCCCCGTACTTCGAGGCCGTCGCGGTCTCGGGTGACGGCGTGTTCGACACGCTCAAGGCCATCAGCAAGACCGTCGTCAAGACACTCGGCTAAGCCGTGCCACGGATGTGGACGATTCCCAACATCATTACCGTCGTCCGCATCTGCTTCACGCCGATCATCGCACTGCTGCCGTTCATCGAGGGCTACTGGCCCAAGCTGATCTGCTTCGCCGTATTCATCGTGGCAGCCGTCAGTGATGTGTTCGACGGCTACTATGCGCGGAGCAGAAATCTCGTCTCAGATCTTGGCAAGATGCTCGACCCGATCGCGGACAAGCTGCTGCTCTTCGCCACGCTGCTTCCGATCTACTGGATTTCCCGCCAGCGGCACGATCTCTACAACATCCCGGTCTGGGGCAGCATTCCGCTCTGGGTCTGTGCGCTGCTCATCGGGCGCGAGCTGGCGATGACCGGCTTTCGCTGGTGGGCACAGCGCCGCGGCATCGTGATTCCAGCGGGCAACGCCGGCAAGCTCAAGGCGGTGTTGCAGAATATCTTCATCGGCGCCATCATCCTCTGGTTCGCCTTCCGCGATGCGCGAAAGCCGCTCGGCTGGGAGCACAGCCGCTTCGCGCGCTTCTGGAACAGCTTCCACGGCAATTTCGTCGCCGTAACGCTCGCGGTGGCCACGCTGCTGACGGTTTACTCGTTCGGACTCTACATGTACCGCTATCGCCGCCTCTTTTCCGAGCGCGCGCGCTAGCGCTCCTGCCTCCGGCCGCACTCCATGGACATCGAGCTCGTCACCATCGGCACCGAGCTGCTGCTCGGATTCACCATCGACACCAATGGTGCCGAGATCGCGCGCAGCCTGGCGGCGCACGGCGTGCGCGTCGTGCGTCGGGCGTCGATCGCTGATCGCGCGGAAGACATTCGCGACGCCGTCGAAAGCGCGCTCGCCCGTACCGGTGCGGTAATCACGACCGGCGGGCTCGGACCCACCCGCGACGACATCACCAAGCGAGTCGTCGCGGACATCTTCGGCTGGCCGCTCGAGTTCGACGACACGGTGTGGGAAGCACTGCTCGCGCGCTTTGCGCGCGTCGGGCGCGCGCCGGTGGCGAGCAATCGCTCGCAGGCCGAAGTCCCGCGTGGTGCGACCGTGCTGCCGAATCAGTGGGGCACCGCGCCGGGTCTCTGGCTTGAAGGCGCGCGCGGACTGGTGGTGATGCTCCCCGGCGTTCCGCATGAGATGCGGAATCTGCTGGCGCACGAGGTGGTGCCGCGCATGAACGGCCGCGGCGGCGGCACGGTGATCGCCTCGCGCAGCGTCCGCACCAGCGGCATTGCCGAGAGCACGCTGGCCGAGCGGCTGGGAGACATCGAGGACACCGTGGCCCCACTCACGCTGGCCTACCTGCCTGGCGTCGAAGGTGTCGATTTGCGATTGACCGCCTGGAATCTCCCCGCGACGGAATCCGCGTCGCGGCTGGAGGCGGGCGTGACGGAGCTCCGTACGCGCGCCGGCCAGTTCGTGTACGGCGAGGGGAGCGATGATCTCGCAGCGCTCGTCGTGCAGCGTGCGCGCGAAGCCGGAGTGCGGATTGCCGTGGCCGAATCGTGCACCGGCGGCCTGGTTGGCGCGCGGCTCACCGCGATTCCCGGCAGCTCGGATGTGTTCACAGGCGGCGTGATCACCTACAGTGACGCGCTCAAGACGTTGCTGCTCGGTGTCGATCCCGGTGTGCTCGCATCGGCAGGCGCGGTGAGCGAAGCGACGGCAAAGGCCATGGCAGAAGGCGCGCGCGAGCGTCTGGGCGCAGACCTGGCGGTCAGCATCACCGGTGTCGCAGGCCCAGGGGGCGGCTCGGAGGCAAAACCGGTCGGAACGGTATGGCTTGCCATCGCGGGCGCCGATGCGGCGGCGACGGCGGTCCAGATGAATTTCGGCGGCGATCGCGGCGATGTCCGCGCGCGCTCGGCGCAGGCGGCGCTGCTTCTGCTGCTCCGCCGCATCGCGGCGCACCAGGGCTGAGTCGCCCTCCTTGCTCCGCCGGTTCTGGTTATCTTTCTTCGGTCAAACCCCCGAAGAGAGCGCGCAAGTGACAGACAAGACAAGATTTAGCGGTAACATCGACAGCGGCTCCGAGCCGATCCACACGCCGGGCGGCATGGCGGAGCCCGCGTCGGACGACGGCCCCAGCGCCGACGGCGCCGATCTCGCATCCACTGATACGTCGCAGCTCCCGTCGTCGCGTACCGAGGACACCCAGCCACTGTTTGGCGAAGGCAGGACCCCGCATCTCGAGAACGAGATGCAGGAGATCAAGGACCGTCACCTTCGCCTTGCAGCCGAATTCGATAATTACAAGAAGCGCGTCGCGCGCGAGCGCAGCGAGCTGACGGATCGCGCGCAGGCAACCTTCATCGGCCGCTTGCTCGACGTCCTCGATGACCTCGACCGGCTCGTCGCGATGGATGCCTCAGTGACCGCGGAGTCGTTGCGGGGCGGGCTCGCGCTGGTCGACAAGAAGCTCCGGAAAGAGCTCGAAGCGGCTGGCGTCGAGCGGATCGATCCGGCGGGCCAGGCATTCGACCCGGCGCAGCACGAAGCGGTATCGATCGTGTCGCCGCCCGATCCCAGCCAGGATCACACGGTCGCCACGACGTTCCAGACCGGCTACCGCTTCAAGGGCAATCTGGTGCGCCCCGCGCGCGTCCAGGTTTATTCCGAACAGGGGCAGGCATAGGTGGCGGCAAAGGACTTCTATCAGGTGCTCGGCGTGCCGGATACGGCTGCGCAGGAGGAGATCAAGAAGGCCTATCGCCGCCTCGCCAAGCAGTATCACCCGGACGCCAATCCGAACAACCCGTCAGCCGCTGAGCGCTTCAAGGAAATTTCCGAAGCGCACGCAACGCTGTCCGATCCGGCCAAGCGGAAGCACTACGATCAGATGCGGCGGCTGGGTGCGTTCGAGGGAATCAGCCGGCGTCCACCGGGTGCGCCCGGCCGCGGTGGTCCTGCGGGTTCGCCCGGCGGCATGCCTGGCGCCGAGGAAATGGATCTCGGAGATCTCAGCGGATTCGGTCTCGGAGACATCTTCTCGTCGATTTTCGGGCGCGGGCGCCGCGAGGAGCCGCGCGGCGATACGCTCGAGGCCGTCGTCGAGGTGCCCTTCCGTGTGGCGATGCTCGGCGGCAAGGTGCCGGTCACGATGCCGGTCGTCGAGACCTGCCCGACATGCGCCGGCAGCGGCGGCGCGCCGGGTGCCACGATCAGCACCTGTCCGGAGTGCGACGGTCGCGGCACGATCTCGTTCGGCCAGGGCAGCTTCGCCGTGAATCGGCCGTGCCCGCGCTGCCGCGGCCGTGGCAAGGTGCCATCTCAGCCATGTCCCACGTGCCATGGTGCCGGCGAGGTGCGGACGGAGCGCCGGGTGATGATTACCGTCCCGCCCGCGACCGAGGCGGGCAGCAAGGTGCGGCTCAAGGGTCAGGGCCAGCCTGGTCGCGGCGGAGCGCCTGCCGGCGACCTGATCGTGACCTTCCAGGTGCAGCCCGACCGCTTCTTTCAGCGCGATGGACTCGACATCGTCTGCGAAGTGCCGATCAACCTCGCGCAGGCGGTGCTCGGCACGCGCCTCAGGGTTCGGACGCTCGATGCGAAGAAAGTCGTGCTGAAGGTCCCGCCCGGGACGCAGCCGGGCCGGCGCTTTCGCATCAAGGGGCAGGGACTGGAGAAGAACGGGCGGAAAGGTGATCAGATCGTGGGCGTTCAGGTCACGCTGCCCGAGAAGCTCAGTCCCGAGCAGGAAGAGCTGATGAAGAAGCTCGCGGAAGCGGCGGGAATGGCCTACTGAGCGGTACCGGTGCGCGCCCGCTCCATGAAAATCTTCTGGGCTGATCGCTCCGGCTCATCCGGGGCGGGACGCCGCTGCTCGTAGCTGCCGTCGGGCCGCAGGTCCCAGCTCTGCCGATTGTCCTGCCACATCAGGTCCAGCACCCCGCGGATCATGTCCCGCTGCATCGGATCGCTCACCGGCGCCGCCGCTTCGATCCGCCGGTCGAAGTTGCGCGGCATCCAGTCGGCTGAGCCGATGTAGACTTCCTCCTTGCCGCCGTTCCTGACCCAGCACGCACGCGAGTGCTCCAGAAAGCGGCCCACGAGACTCATCACACGGATGTTCTCGCTGACGCCGGGCAGTCCGGGACGCAGGCAGCAGATCCCGCGTACAATCAGATCCACCACGACACCAGCCTGCGATGCCTGATACAACGCCAGAATGACGTCCGGATCCACCAGTGCGTTCATCTTCGCCAGGATCCGGCCGGGGCGGCCGGCGAGGACGTGATCGATTTCGCGCTGGATCAGCGACAGGTAGCGCGAGCGCATTCCACGCGGCGCCACGACGAGCTGCCGGAACGTCGACGGCGTTCCGAATCCGGTAAGCACGTTGAACAGGTCGCTGAGGTCGGCGCCGAGGTCGGCGTCGATGGTGAAGAGACCGAAATCCGTGTAGACGCGCGACGTCTTGAGGTTGTAGTTCCCGGTGCCCACGTGCACGTACCGGCGCATCGCATCGCCCTCGCGCCGCACCACCAGCATCACCTTCGAATGCGTCTTGAGGCCGACGACACCGTAGCTCACGTGAACGCCGACGTCCTCGAGCCGCTGCGCCCAGCGGATGTTGTTTTCCTCATCGAAGCGCGCCTGCAGCTCGATCAGCACCGCCACCTGCTTCCCGCGCTCGGCGGCGAGCGCCAGTTGGCGCACGATGCTCGAGTCGCCGCCCGTGCGATACAGCGTCAGCTTGATGGCGACCACGTCCGGGTCCGCGGCGGCCGTCTCGATGAAGCATTCCACCGTCTTGCCGAAGCTGTCGTACGGGTGATGCACTGAGAGGTCACCCTCGCCGATCACGTCGAAGATGTTGCGTCCAGTCGCGAGCCGCTGCGGCACCGCGGGGTGAAATGGCGGGTCGTGGAGCGCGGGCATGTCGATCAGTGCGAGCGACATGAGGTCCGCCGTGTCGAGCGGGCCCAGCGCTTGGTAGACATCGTCGTAGGTGAGCGCGAGCGCTGGTGATTCCTGCTCCTCGTTGAACTCCGCCAGCAGCAGCTGGCGCAGCGACTCTGGCATCGATTCGTGGATCTCGAGCCGGACGACCTCGCCGAATCGTCGATTGCGCACTTCCTCCTGGATATGGCTGAGGAGGTCGTCCGCTTCGTCTTCGTCGAGCTCGAGCTCCGTATTGCGGGTGATCCGGAACGTGTGCCAGCCGAGAATCTCGACGCCGGGAAAGAGCGCGCCAAGGTTCGCGCCGATGATGTACTCGAGCGGTGCGTAGTGGTACGGCGTCGAGAGCGGCACCCAGCGGGGAAGGATCTTGGGCACCTTCACCCGGGCGAACCGCTCGTCGCCATCCTGATCGCGCAGCATCACCGCCAGCGAAAGGCTCAGGTTCGAGATGTACGGGAACGGGTGTCCGGGATCTACGGCCAGCGGCGTGAGCACCGGAAACACGTTGCTCTGGAAGTAGCGTTCGAGGTGCTCGCGATCCGCCGGGGGCAGCTCGCCGAGTTCGGTGACGAGCTCGACGCCATGTTGCGCCAGCGCCGGCATGACGTCCGCAAGCAGGCACCGGCGGTGGCGGCGCGTCTGTTCGGACACCACCAGGCCGATCGCACGCAGCTGTGCTTCCGGTGTCATGCCGTCCGCCGTCAGCTCGCTCACGCCGGCCGCGACCTGCCGCTTGAGACCAGCGACCCGGATCTGAAAGAACTCGTCGAGGTTGCTGCTGAATATCGAGAGGAACTTGAGCCGCTCGAGCAGCGGCGTGCGCGAGTCGAGCGCCTCGTGGAGCACGCGGCCGTTGAACTCGAGCCACGACAACTCGCGGTTGAGATAGAGCGACGGATGGCGCAGGTCGACCCGGACGGCGGGGAGATCGATCGACAGGTGCAGGTCAGTCATCGCGTCGCGCTTGGGCCCTGGGCTCGCGCAACACGAGCGCGAGCACCGCACCGCTGAGTCCGATGATCAGCCCGCCCGCGAAAGCCGGCAGAAAACCATCGACGGCGAAGCCCAGCTCCCAGTGTCTCGACAGGGCACCGGTCGCGAGCAGGAGGATCGCGTTGATCACGAGCGTGAACAATCCGAGCGTCACGACGATCAGCGGGCAGGTGAGAATCACGAGTATCGGCCGCAGCAGTGCGTTCACCAGCCCGAACACCGCTGCCACGACCAGGAACCCGGCGGGCGTGCCGCGGTAGTGCAGTCCCGGCACCAGCCACACGGCGGCGGCAAGAGCCAGCGCATTGACGAGAAAGCGAACCAGCGCGTGTCGCATCGTCAGGGTGTCGCATTGCGCTGCGAATTGTCATCGATCCAGTCCTGCACCGTTCCCCACCATAGCCGGCGATTCCTCGGCTTCGTAATGAAATGGTCCTCGTCGGGAAAGTAGAGGAATTTCGCGGGCAGGCCGCGCAGCTTGGCCGCCGTGAACGCCTGCAGTCCCTCCGAACGGTCCACTCGAAAGTCGCGCTCGCTGTGCACGACGAGCAGCGGGGTCGACCATTGGCTGATGAAGTTGGCCGGCGACCACTTTTCCATCAGCGCCCGTCCGGCGGGCGACAGCTGCGACCCGCCGAACTCATACGCCGGGAACCAGAGCTCCTCGGTCGTACCGGCCATCGAGAGCGGGTTGAACACACCGTCGTGCGCCACCAGTGAGCGGAAGCGCGTAGTGTGGCCCTCGAGCCAGTAGATCATGTAGCCGCCATACGAAGCCCCGGCGGCGCTCACGCGATCCTTGTCGATGTAGGGCCGCGCCACCAGGACATCGAGGCCCTTCATGAGGTCTTCGTATGGCGGTCCGCCCCAGTTGCGCGAGATGCTGTTGGTGAATCGCGCGCCGTACCCGGTCGAGCCGTGGAAATTGACCGCCGCGACGACGTATCCCCGCGCCGCAAACAGCGCGTAGTTCCATCGCGTGTGCCACTGGTCGAGCCATGCGCCCTGCGGGCCGCCATGGATCAGATAGATGAGGGGATAGGTTTTCTTTGGATCGAATCCTGGCGGCCGCATCACCCAGCCATAGACCGAATCGCCGCCGGATCCGACGAACCCGAACGGCTCGAGCGGCGCGACGCTGAGCCGGGCGAGCTGCATGGCATTGATGCGCGTCAGCGGGCGGATGTTCCGGCCGGTCGGGTCGCTGCGATAGATCTCCGGCGGCGTCGTCGCGTTCTGGCGGACGAACACGAGAAAATCGCCGAGCGGCGACGGCTGTGCGTCGGTGTTGGTCCCGCCGCCCACCAGCCGCGTCTGTCGCCCGCTCGGCACTTCCACGGAGTAGAGCACCCGCTCCCCGCGCTCCTCCAGCTCCGCGATCAGCGAGCGGCTGTCCGGCATCCACGAGATCGCGAGAATGCTCGCGTCCCAGTTCGGTGTCATCGGCGTGCGGCGGCCGCTGGCGCGCTCGTACAGGATGACTTGCTGCCGGTCGGATTCGAACCCCGGCACGGCGCTCGCGAGGTAGGCGATGAAGCGGCTGTCGGGCGAGTATGCCGGACTGTGGTCGTTGGCGCGATTGGTCGTGATCGCCTGGCGCGCGCTGCCGTCCGGCCCCATGACGACAATGTCGTTGTTCGTCGAGCTCGCAACCATCGAGTCGGCATTGAGGACAAAGGCGAGCTCGCTTCCCACCGGCGACACCGCCACGTCGCGGCCGCCGAGCGCGAGCGTCGGCACGTCACGATCGATTGGCGTGATGTCCTGCATGCGATTGTCGGCGAGGGTGAAGCGATAGATGTGCTGGCGCATTCCCGTGCGCCACTCGTTCCAGTGGCGGTAGAACAGCGACGTCCAGATTCTCGCCTCGGTGGGGAATTCGCCGTTCCGCCGATCGATCTCCTGCGTCACCGGCCATTTCGTATCGACCACCAGGAAAATCGCCTTGCCATCGGGCGACCAGACATAGTCGCTGACGCCCCCGGGCACACTCGTCACCTTCGTCGCGTCTCCGCCGCGGAGCGGCAGCCGCCACACCTGCGAGGTGCCGTCGCGGTTCGACAGAAATGCGAGCGAGCGGCCGTCCGGGGCCCAGCGCGGCGCGCGGTCGCTTCCCGGCCCGGCGGTGACGGGCTTGCCATCGCTTCCGTCGCTTCCGACCACCCAGATCTTGGAAACGTTGCGATTGTCGGGCAGCGACGCGGTGGTCACCGTGAACGCAACGGAGATGCCGTCCGGAGACACCTGAGGATCGGCGACCGTCCGGATCGCCAGAAAATCGTCGATGGTCATGGGCCGGCGCTGCTGGGCGGACGCCGGCGCGAGCGGGAACGCCAGCAGAACGCCAATGCACGCCCCCAGTAACGCGCTGGCGCGTCTGCAGCATTCCCGGCTACGCAATGACCCCGCCACCGAGCACGCGGCCTTCCGGGCCGTACAGGACCCCGGACTGGCCGGGTGTGATGGCGCGCGCCGGCGTCGCCAGTGCGAGCTCGATCGAATCGCCGGTCACGCGGATGACGGTCGCTGGAATACCGCGCGCCCGGTAGCGGATCTGAACTTCGCACTCATCGCCCTCGGCCAGCGGCGCCGTGAGCCAGTTGAGCTCGTCGAGGTGCACTCGATGGCCTGCGAGCTCCGCGTCCGAGCCGATGACGACCTCGCGCGTGTCCGGCCGGATCGCCACGACGTATCGCGCCGCCGCCGCCCCGCCCGGCAGCCCCCGACGCTGCCCGATCGTGTACCGCGCATACCCGCGGTGCTCGCCCACCCGTTCGCCGGTCGTCGTCACCAGCGGTCCCGCGGCGAGTGCCGGCGCATCGGCCGGCAGGTGCTTTTCCAGTACGGCGGCGTAGTCGTCGCCGGGCACGAAGCAGATTTCTACCGATTCGGGCTTGTCCGCCGTCGTCAGTCCGAGCCGCCGCGCGTATGCCCGAGTCTCTGCCTTCGTCATCTCGCCGACGGGCGTAAGCATCCGCGCAACCACCGCGCGATCGATCCCCCAGAGGAAGTAGGTCTGATCCTTGGCGCGATCGTCGGCGCGGAACAGCCCGCCGTCGCGCGCGACGGCGTAGTGGCCGGTCGCAATGTGGTCACATCCCAACGCATCCGCGTGCGCGAGCAGGTCGCGAAATTTCGTAAACGAATTGCACCGCACGCAGGGGATTGGCGTCCGTCCGCGGCTGTACTCGCTCACGAAGTTCTGAATGACGTGGAGCGCGAACCGGTCTTCAAGGTTCAGCACGTAGTGCGGAATGCCCAGCGCGTGTGCCACGTCGCGGGCATCGTTCATCGAGTCGAGCGAGCAGCACGGCCGGTCCGGAACATCGTCCCCATGACAGAACAGCTTCATGGTGGCGCCGACGACGTCGTATCCCTGCTCGACCAGCCGCGCCGCCGCCACCGAGCTGTCCACCCCGCCGGACATCGCGACCAACACTTTTTCACGCACGGCCGAGCACTCCGGCGAGCTTCCGCACCTTTTCTACGACGGTGGGAAACACCTCGGTCGCGCGGTCGATGTCCGCCGCGGTCGTGTCGTGCCCGAGGCTGAACCGGATCGCACCGAGTGCGGTCTCCCGCGGGACGCCCATCGCCGTCAGTACGTGCGACGGCTCGATCGCGCCGGTCGAGCAGGCTGATCCGCCGGACACCGCGACGCCGGCGAGATCGAAGTGCATCAGCAATGCCTCGCTATCCGCGCCGGCGACCGAGACACTCAGGATGTGCGGCGCGCGCGGCGAGCTCGCCGCATTCACCGCCTCATCAGCGGCCGCGGCCGTCAGCCGCCGCGCCAGCTCGTCTCTGAGCCCTTCCAGCCGCTCCGCTTCCGCCGCCTGTTCGGCCGCGGCGAGGCGCGCCGCGCAGCCGAGCGCCACCGCCCCGGCCACGTTCTCGGTGCCGGGCCGGAGGCCGTATTGCTGACCACCGCCGTGGATGATTGCCTCTACTGCCTTCCGGTCCCGCACGATCAACGCACCGATGCCCTTGGGCGCACCGATCTTGTGCCCCGAGAGGGTGAGCAGCGTACAACCGAGGTCGGCGACGGAGACCGGGACCTTGCCAAACGCCTGCACCGCATCGGTATGAAAGATCACGCCCGCGTCGCGACATCGGCCAGCGATTTCGGCGACCGGCTGCACCACGCCGACCTCGTTGTTCACCCACATCACCGACACGATGGCGGGTCGCTCGGCCAGCGCGCGGTCTAGTGCGTCAAAATCGATGACGCCGTCGCTGCCCACCGGCAGGATGATCTCCCGACCGCCCAGGTGACACACCGCATGTGCGGCAGCGAGGATCGCCTTGTGCTCGATCGCCGACACGGCGGCGCACATCGACTCGCCGCGGTCGCGCGCAACCAGCGCCGCTCCCACGATGCCGAGGTTGTCCGCTTCCGTTCCCCCGGACGTGAAGATCACCTGGCTCGGTTCCGCACCGACCGCTGCAGCGATCTCGCGCCGCGCCTGTTCCAGGCCCGCCCGCGCCGCGCGCCCGAACCGGTGCCCGCTGGACGGGTTGCCGAATGCGGTATTCGTGAGGTACGGCAGCATCGCCTCGAGAACGGCGGGCCGGACCGGCGTGGTCGCCGCGTGGTCGAGGTACACCGGGGTGTGCATGGTCATAAACATAGCGCCAGTACGGGGTTATTGGCTATCGCATCACCTTACATCGACGGGACACCGAGCGTCACCACGTCATCGATGGCGACGGTCTCATGGGTAAAGAACGGCTCGCCGAACCGCGTCCGGATCAGCGACCCGTAGTGCGCATTCTGGGTCTCGACGAGCGCGTACAAGTCCTGGCCGGTCGGAAAAATTTCCCCGGCCGCCTGTGCGCCGTCGAACTGGCTGCCATAGCATCGGATCGCGGCCATCTTCCGCTCGAACTGGGCGGTGATGTCGACGACGAACGTGGGCTTGACCGGGTCTTCCCGATATGCGAGCGAAAACAGAATTTTGACCGGGCGGTGCGGCGGTCCCTCCGCATCGTAGCGCGCGAGCCCCGCGAGAAAGCACGCGTCCCGGCTGAGTTCCGATGCGATCCTGTGATCGGGGTGCCGTCCGACTGGAAAGGGCAGAATGACGACGCGGGGCGCAAAGTGGCGGATCTGCTCTACCACCACCCGGCGCATCTCGTCGGAATTCGCCAGGTGCGCATCCGGCAGACCGGCGTTCCGGCGTTCCGAGACGCCCAGCACGGCGGCCGCACGCTCCGCCTCCTCGGCTCGCAATGCCGCACTGCCGCGAGTGCCGGTCTCGCCAGCGGTGAGGTCGAGGATACCCGTCTGATGCCCGGCGTCAGCCGCCTTGAGGAGCGTCCCGGCACAGGTCAGCTCCACGTCGTCCCGATGCGCGGCGATGGCGAGCAGGTCCACGGGCACGGGCGGTTCTCCGAAAATGGGTTGTGCGGCGGGCGGCTTATGCCACAGTGCGGGGAAGATGGCGACGACCGTGCGCCCGGCCAAATGGTGCTGCCGCTATTCGTGCCGCAACGCTTCCACCGGATCCATGCGTGACGCGCGATTGGCGGGATACAATCCGAACACCAGCCCGATGGTGATGCTCACGGCACACGCCACCAGCGCGCTCCAGAGCGGCACCTCCGACCGCAGGTTCAGTCCCCGCTTGATCAGCTCGCCGGCGCCGAGTCCCACGACAATGCCCAGCAGGCCGCCGATCAGCGTGAGCGTCGCGGCCTCCACCAGGAACTGCCAGAGGATCTCGTTGCGCGTCGCACCGAGTGCCTTCCGAAGGCCGATCTCGCGCGTCCGGTCGGTCACCGACACCATCATGATTGCCATCACGCCGATACCGCCGACGAGGAGCGCCACGCTGGAGAGCGCCACCATCGCGACGAAGAAGTAGGTGGTGAACTTCCCGATCACATCGAGAATCTGGTCCTGCGTAATCATGTCGAACGTATTCGGGATGCCCGGCCGCAGATTTCGCGCCCGCCGCAGCGCGACCGTGACCAGATCCTGCGCCGCCGGCACCGGTATGCCCGCGCGCGGCTTCACGGCGATGAAGAGATTGTTCGTCTCGTCGTAGCGAAAGTTCTGCCGCGCCGTCTCGAACGGGACCACGCCGCCGATCGCCTGACCCGGCGGCTCGAAGATGTTGTCCGGCTTCTGATAGATCCCGATCACGCGCATCGCGCGGCCGTTCATGCGGATGCTCTGGCCCAGCGGCTCCAGTTGTCCGAACAGACGCTCGGCGACGGACGCCTCGAGCACGACGACCTTGTCGCCGTTCAGCTCGCCGCGGGTGAAAAATCGGCCGTGGAGCAGGGTGCCGCCCTGGATTTCCATGTAGCGATCGTCGGCGCCAAAGGCGGTGAGCGTCTGCGTTCGAGCCCCGACGTATTCCATCTTGACGAAAATCTGCGCCCACATCGCCGAGTAGGCGATATCGGGAATGCGCCGGATGGCGGCGGCGTCCGACTCGCGCACGATCGGGCGAATGCGCACCTCGAAGGGCAGCCGGTCGGGATTGAGCGGCGTCTGCGAGAAGTAGCGGATGACGTAGAAGACGCTCGGGCCCGCCGTCTCGATCGCCGTGAAGATCTGCGTCCGGATACCCTGCACGATGGACGCCATCGCCATCACCGTCGTCACGCCGATCACGACGCCAAGGATCGTGAGCGCTGACCGGAGCTTGTTCGCGCGGAGCGCGTCGAGCGCGATGCCGACGCCTTCGGCGATGTTGGGGAGGCGCGGCCGATTCATTCCGCCCTGAGCGCCGTAATCGGGTCGAGCCGGGCCGCGCGGGTCGCCGGGTACACCCCGAACAGCACGCCCGTGGTGGCACCGAGCGTCAGCGCGACCCCCACCGACCAGAGCGTCACCTGCGCGGGCACCGGCGTCGTGGCACTCACGATGGCGGCGAGCGCCCAGCCGCCGAGCACGCCCAGGATCCCGCCAATCGTCGCGAGTGTCACCGCTTCGATCAGGAACTGTCGCCGGATGTCACGCCGCGTTGCGCCGAGCGATTTGCGGATGCCGATTTCGTGCGTGCGCTCGTTCACCGACATGAGCATGATGTTCATGATGACGATGCCGCCGACCACAATCCCGATGCAGACCACCGCCGGCACCACCGTGAACAGCACCTGCGTGAGGCTCTTCCAGAAGGCGACCAGCGCGTCGGCTTTGTCCACCGTAAAGTCATTCGACTCGCCCGGACGCAGCCGGTGCGCCAGTCGCATCGCTTCCTCCGCCCGGTCCATGCCGGGCACGATTGCGCCCGGATCACTCATCTTTACCGAGACCACCGTGGTCTTCCGGCGGCCGTACATCGATTCGAACGTGGTGAATGGCAACAGAATGAAGCCGTCGAACGACTGGCCCAGCACGCGGCCCTTCTTCTCCACCACGCCCTTCACCGTCAGCTCGCGCCCGGCAACGCGAATCCGCCGGCCCACCGCACGCGCCGGCTCGTCGAACAGGCGATCCGCTATGTCGAATCCGAGCACCGCCACATATCTGCGCTCGCGCACGTCGATGTCAGTAAGCGGCTCTCCCGCGGAAAACCGGTAATCCTGCACGATCTGATATGGCGCCGTCACGCCGAATACGAGCACGTCGCCCACGGTCCGGTCACGATGGACCACGTCGCTCACCGGCGTCGGCCAGCCGGACTGGAGCGAGACGGCCTGCGCTTCCGGTAATGCGCGGTGCACCGCCTCGGCGTCCGCCGCAGTGATCAGCGGGCGCCGGGCAATCAGGCGCACTTCGTCGTCATCGAGCAATCCAAGCGAGATGGGCGTGCGCCGCACTTGAAACGCGTTGGTCCCGATCACCGCGCCGGTCAGGTTGTCCTTGACGTACGCGTTCATTCCCTGAATGATCGCGACGACGACCACCAGAAAGCCTACGGATACGATGATGCCGAGGAGAGTAAAGAACGAGCGGAGTTTGCTGCCGAGGAGCGCCTGCATGGCCAGCCGGAGCGCTTCCGCGAATGACATACCGGGAAAACTAACCGGTCACTCGTAACGCAGCGCTTCGACCGGATCCATCTTCGACGCCTTGCTGGCGGGGTAGAGTCCGAACAGCACGCCGGTGATCGTCGACGCGATCACGGCTGCCACGACCGACATGAGCGGCACCGCTGCCGGAATCGGTGTCCACGACCGGATCGCCGCGGCAATGCCCGCGCCAAGCAGCATGCCGATGATGCAGCCCACGAGCGTCATCGTGGCCGCCTCGATCAGGAACTGGAACATGATCTCCCGCCGGGTCGCGCCGAGCGCTTTCCGGACGCCGATTTCTCGCGTGCGCTCCGTCACCGAGATCATCATGATCGCGACGACGCCCACGCCGCCGACCATCAGCCCGACGCTCGACAGCGCGATCATCACCAGAAAAAATCCCTGGGTGACCTTGTTGAAGGTGTCGAGAAACTTGTCCTGTGTCACGATGGCAAAATTGTTCGCTTCACCCGGCTTGAGTCCGCGTCGCCCCCGGAGCGCCGCGGTGACCTCGTCCTGTGCGTCGGCGACCGTCGCGGCTTCGGTCGGCAACACGACGATCTGCATCCACCCCTTCCAGTAGTCCGCCACCTTGACGAACGCGGAATGGGGGATGACCGCGACCGGGTTCTTGCCTCCGCCGAAAAGTGAGGCGGCCTCCACGTGCACGCCGATCACGTCGAAATACTGCCCGAACAGCTTGATGCGCTTCCCCAGCGGATCCAGGCCCGGAAAAAGCCCGTCCGCCATGGCCTGGTTGATCACCACCACGTGGGCGGCGGACGCATACTCGACCGGGGTGAAGCTCCGGCCCGCGCGCATCTCGCCGCCGCTCACGACCACCCATGCGGCGCCGCTGCCCTCGACCTGCACGCCGCTCAGCTTCGCGGCGCCATAGCTCGCTGGACCGTTGCTCTGTTCCTGCACCGCGACGTCGCGAATCGACGGCAGCCGCCGGATGATCTCCGCCTCCTCTACCGACAGCCACGGATTCTTGCGCCACGGCGACAGCTCGTCCGCGTTGTCCGAAATGTTCAGCCCGCCCTGAAAAAACCGGAACACGAAGAACGTCTTCGGGCCCGCGCTCTCGAGCATGGTCGTGACGCTGTGGTTGATGCCGGTGATCGCGGAACCCATCGCGATCACGACCATCACACCGATCGCGACGCCCAGAATGGTGAGGAACGCGCGCACCTTGCTCGCCCTGATGGAGTCCAGTGCAATGCCGATGCCCTCGGCCATGCGCGTGAGCGCGCTGCCGCCGCGGCGTGCTCTCATTCGGACCTCAGTGCCGTGATGGGGTCGAGCCGCGACGCTCGAGACGCCGGATACACGCCGGCAACCATGCCGACCGTGATGCCGAGCCCGACGGCGAGTCCAATGGACCATGGCGCGACGGCGGCCGGCATCGGCGTCGTCGCCTTGATGGTGAACGCCAGCAGCAGCCCGGCACCGATGCCCAGCGCCGCGCCCAGGGTCGACAGCGTCGCCGATTCGACGATGAATTGCGCGAGGATATCCCGCCGCTTGGCACCCAATGCCTTCCGAATGCCAATTTCGCGCGTGCGCTCCGCAACCGCCATGAGCATGATGTTCATGATGACGATGCCGCCCACGACGAGCGAAATGCCGACCAGCAGCGGAAGCACGGTGAAGAGCACGCCGGCGATCTTGTCGAAGAACGCCAGGGCCTCATCCGCCGTCTGAATGGTGAAGTTGGCCTCCTGAGCCGGCCTGAGTTGCCGGCGATTCCGCATCGCCGCCTCGACCTCGCCCATCGCCGCCTTCATGTCCTCGGCGCTGGCGGTGCTCACCATCAGCTCGTCGAGCGTGTTGATCGGGCAGATCATGCGGCGCGCGGGCGCGCTGAACGGCATGATCGCGAATTTGTCCTGGGACATCCCGAACGTCGTGCCCTGCGACTCGACCACGCCGACGACGCGATACGGCAGCCCGCCGATGGTCACGCTCCGCCCCACCGGTTCCACGCCGTCGAACAGCTTCTCCGCCACAAGGCTTCCGAGCACGATCACCGGCACGCCCGCGCGCACTTCCTGGGCAATGAACGGCCGCCCGCTCGAGAGCTTGTAATCCTTGAGCCTGAAATAGCTCTCTTCCGTGCCGCGCAACTCTATTTCCTTGGCGATTTTGCCGTTGCGGCTGACGGCTACCCGCGAGTCGCAGTAGTTCGCGAAGGTCGCGGGGACGGTGACGTGCTGGCGCACGTACGCCGCATCCTGTACCGTGATGCGCGGCCGTCGGTTCCATGCGCGCCACATGTCATCGGTCACGTTGCCCATCACCATGTTGGGCCGCGAACGGAGCTGGAAGCTGTTGATGCCGCCGATTTCGCTCGTGACGCTCGTCTTCACGTACACGTTCATGCCCTGCACGATCGACACGACCGCGATCAGGAACATGACGCCGATGAAGACGCCGATCAGCGAAAAGACGCTCTTGAGCTTCTGCGACACGATCGTGCGGAGCGCCATCCGCACCGCCTCGAAGAACGGCATTTACGCCGCCGCCTCGCGCGTGAGCCGGTCGCTCTCCACCCGGCCGTCCCGGAGCACGACGACGCGCGCCGCGTGAGCGGCGATATCCGGTTCGTGCGTCACCATGATCACCGTCTGCCCCTCGCGGTGCAGCTCGCTGAACACCTGCATGATCTCCTCGCTGGTCGTGCTGTCGAGGTTGCCGGTCGGCTCGTCGGCCAGCAGAATGCTCGGCCGGTTGACGAGCGCGCGCGCAATTGCAACCCGCTGCCGCTGTCCGCCCGACAGCTCGTTGGGCCGGTGATCCATCCGGTGCTCGAGTCCCACCCGCGCAAGCGCTTCGGCGGCCCGCGCCCGGCGCTCCGCCGTCGAAACGCCCGCGTAGACCAGCGGAAGCTCGACGTTGCTGAGTGCCGATGCGCGGGGCAGGAGGTTAAACGTCTGGAAGACGAAGCCGATCTCCTTGTTGCGCACACGGGCCAACGCATCATCCGTGAGCCGCGAGACTTCCTGCCCGTTGAGCCAGTACTCGCCCGACGACGGCGTGTCCAGGCAGCCGACCAGGTTCATCATCGTGCTCTTGCCCGAGCCGCTCGGTCCCATGATTGCGACGTACTCGTTGCGCCGGATATCGAGCGACACGCCCCGCAGCGCATGGATGGTCTCGCCACCCATGTCGTAGTGCCGCGTCAGCTCGCGTACGCGAATCACGGCGTCGCTCATGACTTCTTCACGCCCTTCGGCGCGTCCGGCGCGGCCTTCACCTTCGTGCCATCCTTCAGATCCCGGATGGCCTGATAGGTGCCAGCGACGATCGTCTCGTCTGGCCGGAGTCCGTCCACCACTTCGAAATACTCGTCGCCCGCGATACCCACCTTGACGGCGCGGAAGCTCGCGACGCCGTTACGCACCACGAACACCCCTTCCGTCTCCTTCTTCTTTCCGCCCGCCGAATCCCTCTTGGCCGGCGTGGCGCTGGCGGTGCGGACGCCGGGCGTGCCCTCGTTCGGTACCGGAGTATTGTCGCGCACGGTGAGCGCGATGATCGGCACGCTCAGCACGTTCTTCCGCGTGTCGGTCACGATCCGCGCGGTGCAGCTCAGATCGGGCCGGATCTCCGTTGGCGGATTGGCGAGCGTGATTTCGACGTCAAAATCCACCGCCCGGTCGCCGGACTGCCCGCTTGTCGCCGGCGCCAGCTGTGCGCTGTTGCTGATTTTCGTGACGTGGCCAATGAAGGTCGTATCCGGGAATGCATCAATCGTTACCTCGACCGAGTCCGCATTGGCCAGCTTGACGACATCGGTTTCATCGACCTGCACCTTGGCGAGAATTACCGTGAGATCCGCGATGGTCATCAGCAGGCCGGTTTCTCTCGAGAACGTGCCCGGCACCGCCACTTCGCCTTCCTCCACCGCGAGGCGCACGACGCGTCCGGCCATGGGCGAGACCAGTCGGGTCTTCGAGAGCTGGTCCTGCGCTTCGCGAAGGCCGGCCCGCGCCTGATCGAGCTGCGCCTGCGCCGAGTGATAGTTGGCCTCGCCTATATCGCGCGCGGTCTGCGCCTGCTCGACCGCCTCCGGTGAGATCAGCGTGCTCGACGACTTCGCCAGCTCACGCGCACGGTTGAGCGCGCGTTCTGCCTGATCGCGATTCGCCTTGGCTTGCACCGTCGATGCCTGGCTCGATGCCACGACGCCCTGCGCCCGCGCGACGCTGGCCTGATACTGCGTCGGGTCGATCTGCAGCAGGAACTGTCCCTTGGTGACGAGGTCACCCTCCTTCACCGCGATCTTCACGATCCGCCCGGTGATGTCGGCACTGATATCGACCTTCGTCTTTGCGTTGATCTTGCCGCTCGCCGTCACGGCGCTCACCAGATCACGCTTGGCGACCTTCTCCAGGCGAACTTCAGTCGCGGCGTTCTTTTTCTTCGACTGGTTCGCGAACACGAGGCCACCGATGACGGCGATGACGACGACGAGAAAGATGCCGAGCTTGGTGCCGCGGGACATGATCGCTCCTGGTCAGCGAAGAGGGCGGCCAACCGCGGCTTCGAGAGCAGCGATGGCAATGTGATATCCGTAGATTGCGTTCACGTAGTCACCTTCGGCTCGCTGAATCGCGTTCTGCGCGTCAGATAGCTCCAGTGCCGTGCCGCTGCCGAGCCGATAGCGATCCTGCGCCAGCCGGAGCTGCTCGCGCGCTGCTTCGCGGTTGGCCTGCTGCACCGCAATCGTCTTGTACGCGCTCCCGAGCGCCAGATAGCGGCCCTGGACGTCGGTGCGGAGCTGCAGCGCGCGCGCACGCACGCTCTCGTCGGCGTCCTGCAGCTGTGCCCGCGCCTGAGCGACGCGGAGCGACCGGCTGAACCCGGTGAAGATCGGCAGGCTGAGCGACAGGCGCGCGCTGAACGGCTGACGCGAGAAGTTGAAAGGGAAAACGCTGTTCGATGAGATAATCTGCTGCTGCACCTGTGGATCGAGCGTGTTCGGATCGGTCAGGCCCGTCGTCGCGAGGCAGTCACGCGGCGCGAGTCCGGCCGAGCTGCGGATCGTATTGTTGTCGAGACAGTTCGCGTACTGGCCCTGGGCTCCGGTGAGCGCCTGGTTCACCAGGAGCCCCGAGTTGGTGAACTGCTGCGTGAATCCGTTCCAGCCCGCCGACATCGAGAGACTCGGCAGGAACTCCGAGCGCGCGGCGGACACGTTTGCACCCGCCGCCGCATCCCGCGCGCGGAACGCCAGCAGCTCCGGATTCTGCTCGGCGGCGGCGGCCAGCAGTTGGTCCAGATTGAATTCCGGCGCGGTCACCGGGAACGAATCCGTCAGCTTGAGCTGGTCGATGGCGATCGGCGCCACGACGCCCATGCGCCGGATCAGCTCCAGCTTTGCCTCGTTGTCGGTCTGGATGGCTCGAAGCAGCGCCACGTCGGATGTTCCCTTCGTCACTTCGGCCTGGCGCACGTCGAGCAAAGTGGCCTGGCCCACCTGGTACCGCGCCTGCGCAAGCTTCAGGAAGTCGATGTTGCGCAGCACCTGCTGGCGTGCTACCTCGACCTGCGCCGTCGCCTGAAGCGACTGCAGATACTGCGTCGTCACCTGCTGCTTGAGATTGGTGCCGGCGGCGTTGATATCCGCGGTCGTTGCGCGCTCGAGCGCCTTGGCCTGACCCGGCGCGCTGAGCGTCCGGCCGGTGATGTTCCACTGGAGATTGACGCCGTAATTCGAATTGTACGACGGCGAGGTCTGGCTGAACGTCGTGCCGCCGAACGATGACTGCCCCGATCCGGTATACCCGAGCCCCCCCGAAACGCTGGCGGAGGGGAGCAGGTCACCGTAGGCGCTGCGTACGCCCCAGCGGGCAGGGCCGGCATCGTTCAGCGTCTGGCGGTAGGTCGGGCTGTTCGTCCGGGCGGTCGCGAGTGCTTCGGCCAGCGTCAGCGTCGCGGTGGGCGCGACGGTGGTGGTGTCCTGAGCCGCGGCTGCGGCCGGGCCACCGGCCGAAAGCGCGAGCAGCACATACCAACGAGTCATGACGGGTCCCTGTGATGGGTGAGCGTAACGAAAGCTCGTACGGCCGCACCATCGCGAAGGTTTCACCTTGCGACGATGCGGCGCAACATCTTGGACGAGCGGCGCTTGTGAGGGGACCAGCAGGGCGCGGGACCGTTACTCCGCGAGGGTGGCGACGATTCCTTGGCCCGGCAGTTCGACTTTCACGAGCCGTCCGCCGGCATCGAGGCCGAGCGTGCCGGTTACCTCCCCCGACAGTATGATGCGCGCGCCGGCCCTGGTAGCGACGAGGCTGGCCCGGCGCCCTGATCGGGGAAAGATCGCGGAGAGCCGCGCTCCCGCTGGCGTGGCGAGGTCGGCCACGGCGGCGTACAGTCCGACGACATTCTCATCGAGCAGGACGACATCCGGGCCGCCGGGCAGCTCCCGACCCGCCTCAGCACCCTTGGCGATCGTCTTCAGAATGACCCGGGCGCCGGCACCGGCGGCAAAGATATGAGCCGGACCGTCCGGGCGCTCGACATCGAGCTGGAACACGGCGAGCTGATTGTCGGGCGTACGCTCGAGGCGAACGCCGATTTCGGTCGTCGGGTTGGCTGCCGGATACTTCGCGGAAATCGTGAGCGTTGAGCCCGAGTGTCCGTCGCGTCGCTGCGCCTGAAACGCGACCTGCTCGCGCCCCACTTCGGCGCCACCCCGACGCACCACGAGCGTGCTCGTACCCTGTGCAAGGGCGGGAGCCGCATGGAGGACCAGCAGACCGGCCAGGATTGTTCGCATCGAACCTCCGTAGAGGGTCAGCAGTGCGTGAGGCAGCGTGAAACCCGCTCGAATATCAGGGAATATACCCGCTCGCCTTTCTGAGCGGACGCCAGGGAAGGGTACCCTATGGAACCGGGCGAACCCTTGGGCAGTTCCCGGCTGTGGCCTGGCCGGAATCTCGAGCGTCCGGTCGTTGGCAGCGCAAAATCCTGCGCGAGCTCCATGTGCACCAGATCAGGGGCGACGTAGAGCATCAGCGAGGTGTCGAGTTCGCCTCCCTGCACGGGGCTTCCCGGGCGCTCGATCACCGTGGAGAAGTCCATCGCGAAGATGTCGACTGCCACGACGGATGCCTCATCCGCACGGATCGTGCTCAGCGCCTCCTGATGGGCATCGTTGTTCTGGGCGGTCAGAATCAGGAAATGCCTGACGCCTGCCCCCTCCTCCCAGGATTCGATAAGTTCATTCATCACGCCATGTAATGTCTTCCGCCGGAGTGCGGCCCACCCCGGGAATGATCGTGTCGGGGTATGGACGCCGTATTCGACGGTTGGCGCGCGCATCCAGCCGGAGGCGGCCGAGAGGTCATCGGCGAGGCGCTCTACAATGATCGTGTCGCAGCCGAGTGGCAGGTGCGGTCCATGTTGCTCGGTGGTGCCGACCGGCACGATCAGCGCGGGGTGCTCGAGCAACCGGTCGCGTATCGAGGCCGGGGTCATTTCCTTCAGCCGCCAGGGGCGTCCGTCTTGAGGCATCGAGATCGCTGGTGGTGGGTGGCGGTGGCGGCCGTTGTCGGGACGGCAGCGGAATGGCTGCGTGCGCCGTCGCCATTTGGCGCGGCACTGGTGATTGTCGCGTGCGCGGCCGTTGCGGCGCTCGTGTGGCCGTTGAAATCATGGCGCCGCGGCGTGACCATCGCGGTACTCGTGGTGCTCGCCGGCAGTGTTGGCGTCGTGCAGCGGCGGCTGACGCTCATCGAGCGCGACTGGCCCGCGCAACTCGGCCAGCGCATCGACGCAGCCGCGGCGCGGCTCGGCGGCGATCTTCACGCGGCGTTCCACCTTGCTGAGCGCCTGGCCGCGGCAGGCGCCACTGCCGCATCGAGCGATGCCGCGAGCGCATTTCGCTCGCTCGCCGCGGCAGTGCCGTCCACCGGGGTCGAGAGCGGCGTCGTAGTGCTCGATCCGAGCGGCGCCCCGTGGGCCTGGGCGGGACGGCAGCGCCTGGAGCCGCTCGTCACCGGCGACTCGCTCGCAGCCAGGAGCACGGGATATTACCTCGTGCTGGAGACGCGACGCCACTCCGCCAATGGACGAGTCGCCGTCGCGAGCGTGCTCATCTGGGCTCATGCCGCCGTGGCCGACCGAAGCCGGAGTCTGGCGGAAGTCTATCGCCGTCGTACTGAAGTTGGCCTCGAAGTCTACGCCGCCGGTGCGGCGCCCGATAGCGCCGACGTATTCGACTACAGCGAGCCGACCACCGGCGGCGACCGTATCCTCTTCAGTACCCGCCCCCTCCCGCCCAGGCAGGCAGAAGCGCGCGAAGCCGCGTTCAGCCGCGGTGCGCGCGTCGTCGCCTGGGCCCTCCTCGCGCTTCTGTTGCTGGCGTTCGTGATCGGATCCTCGGCTTCCATCCGTCTGGCACTGCTTCCGGTCGGCGTCTGGCTCGCGCTCCGAGCCCCGTTCGGCTCGGCGCTCGGCATACGAACGGCATTTTCCGCCGCCACGTACTTTCTCCAGTCGCTCGGCCCGCTGTCTTCGTCCGCCGCCGCGGTCGCGCTCAGTGGCGCCGTCGGTGCGGTGCTCGCGATCGCGCTTTGGCGACGGCCGGCGCGGTGGAGCGGGGCAGCGAGTGCGGTTGCCTTCCTGCTGATCGGCGCGGTACCGCTCCTGGTTGGAATGCTGGCGCGCGGGATCACGCCACCGGTTGGCGGCGTTTCGTTCGGGCTCTGGCTCAGCTGGCAGCTCGCGCTCATGCTCCCGGCGGCAACGCTCGCACTCGCAGCGGTTGCGGTGAGCGGAGCACGCCGGCCATCGAGCTCGTCATGGTGGCCGTCAGCACTCGCCTCGCTTGCTGCGATCGCATGCGCGACCGCCGCCCTCTCCTTGTGGCAACCCGCACTCGGACTTCCGCGCTGGTACCCGCTGCTCTGGCTTGGGCCATTGCTCCTCACACTGCTGCCGGCGCCGCGCTGGGCGACGCTCGGCGCGGTCGCGATTGTCACCGGGACACTCGCGGCGGTCCTCACCTGGACGAGCGAGACGAATGGACGCCTCGAGATCGCCTCGCGCGACGTCTCGCGCCTTGGCGAGGAGCCCGACCCGTTCGCCATACCGCTGCTCGAGGGGTTCGACCTCGACTCGGGCAGCGCGCCGTCGCCCTCGGAGCAGGCCGGCATGTATGCACTGTGGCGCCGCTCGTCGCTATGGAGCGAGCGGTATCCGGCCCGTCTCGCGCTGTGGAACGCCGCTGGCGCTCCGCTCGCGGAGTTGCCGCTCGACCGGCTGAGCGTACCCGACTCCGTCGTCGCGACAATGGTTCGCGCGCTGCCCGCGGGAACGGCGAGGTCGGTCGAGCGGGTTCCGGGCGTACCCGGCGTTCACTACCTCATGGTGGCGCGGCTCGATTCGGCGCGCGTTCTGTCGGTACTGATCGGACCGCGATCATCGCTGGTCGAACCCAGCCGGCTGGGACGGCTGCTGCACCCGGTGTCGCGCAGCTCGATGCTCTATCGACTGGCACTCGCACCACCGGCGATTGAACCGCCCGCGATCGAAGGCCGATGGCGCTGGAGGCGCGAAGCGTGGACTGCCCGCGCCGAGAGAAACCTGCGGTTGCCTGGCGGCGACCGGCAGGTCCGTGCAGTGGTCGATCTGCGGGGCCCGGTGCCGCTGCTGGTGCGTGGCGCGCTCGTCACGGCGCTCGATATCGCCGTGCTCACACTGTTGTGGATTGTGGCGGAGCTCGCGGCGGCCGGGCTCGCGCGTCGTCCACGACTGCGGCGCCAGCTGCGCGCGTTTCGCATTCAGCTCGCGGCCGCGCTTGCGGGCTTCTTCATTCTCCCGACGGTGGCATTCGCGGCGTGGACCTACACGCACTTCCGCGACGAGGCGTCGAGCGGACGCGATCTCCTCATCGCGCAGTCACTTCGCGATCCGGCGCTCAGCGCGACGGCGCTCCAGACCGGCGGCGGGATGGCCAACGAGAGCGTACTTCGCATGCTGAGCGAGCGAATCAATGCCGATCTCGCGCTGTATCGAGGCGGCGCGTTCGTGTCGACCAGTGCGCCAATTCTCCGTGACCTTGGCGTGGTCGGCCCGCTGATGGACCCGGTAGCGTATCGCGCGCTCGCGCTGGGTGGTGAGCTCGAAATCACGCGTGAGGGAACCATTCCAAGCTTGGCCGAGCGAGTCGGATATCGCGTGGTGCAGCCGGGGCCGCCCGAGGAACTCGGGATTCTGGTGACACCGCAGGTCGCCGAATTCGAGGGACTGAATCAGCCGTTGAAACAGGTTGACGTCGCCCTGGTGCTCCTGCTCGCGACGCTCGCTGGCATGGGGGCCGCCGTCGGCGGCGCCGGCGTTGCGGCCCGTGCGCTCTCGCGGCCGGTGGCCGACCTGCGTCGCTCGGCGCTCGCGCTGGGCCAGGGACTCGCCCTGCCCGACGACATCGCGGCACCGCTGCTCGAGTTCGAACCGGTCTTCGGTGCGTTTACGCGCATGGCGGACGACATCAACCGGAGCCGCGCGGCGCTCGAGGAGGCGCGGCGCCGGACGGCGACTGTGCTCGCGACGGTGGCCACCGGCGTCGTGGGCCTCGATACGGCGGCACGCGTGCTGATCGCCAATCGCCAGGCGGTAGACCTGCTAGGCGTGCCGCTCGAGGAAGGCGCCTCGTTTGGGGAGGCGGTAGGGACGGAGTGGGATTTGCTCACGCGCGCGGTTCGCGAGTTCCTGGCCGATCCGGTTCATGCGGATGCCGCCGCTGAGCTGACGGTGGGTGGTCGCCGGCTCGCGTTGCACCTGGCGCCACTCGGTCCCGACGTCAGCGGCGTAGTGCTCGCGCTCAATGACGTCACCGATATCTCGCGAGCGGAGCGCGTGCTCGCGTGGGGCGAAATGGCCCGGCAGGTGGCCCACGAGATCAAGAACCCGCTCACCCCTGTGCGCCTCGGGATCCAGCACCTGCAGCGCGCGCACCGTGACGGGCGGCCGGACTTCGATCGCACGCTGGACGAGACGTCCCGGCGGATTCTGACGGAGATCGACCGGCTGGACACGATCGCCCGCGCCTTCAGCCGCTTCGCCGCGCCGACTGACGAAACCCTGCCGCTCGAGCGAATCGATCTCGCCGCGGTCGCAACCGAAGTGGTGCAGCTGTACCGGCTCGCCGGTGAAGGCGCGGACGTGGTGCTCGACGCACCGGATCACACGTGGGCGCCGGCCCGCCGGGATGAGCTGAAAGAGGTGCTGGTGAACCTGTTGGAGAACGCGCGGAATGCTGGCGCAAGTACGATCACGCTCCGCATTGCGAGCGGTTCGTTGATCGTGACAGACAACGGGCAGGGGATTCCGCCAGAACTGCTCCCGCGAATCTTCGAGCCAAGATTCTCGACTACGACGAGCGGCTCGGGGCTTGGGCTCCCGATCGTGCGGCGCCTCGTGGAAAGCTGGGGCGGAAGTGTGGCGGTAGACAGCGTCGAAGGCGAGGGAACGACCGTAACGATCCGATTGACCACTTAGCGGCTCAGTGGACGCTCGCCGCCTCCATTGCGGCTGCGAGGAGCCCGGCCGGCGTGCGCGCCTGGCGGAGGAGTGACGTGGCCGCCTGGACCTGCCGATCGTCGTCGAGCCGGCTGCGCATCTCGGCGGCATCGCCCCAGCCCTGACGAACAATCTCGCGCTCCAGCGTGCGACGAATGTCGTCCGCGCCCGCGTCGAACACCTCACGCGTCACCGGCACGTCCCGCTCCACCAGCATTTCCCAGAACGCGTTCCGCATCGCTTCAGTAACCCGGACATCGGTGTTGCGTACCTCGCGGCGCTCGAGCAGGTCCGCAGCGAAGGCGCCCACGACGGCACGGTATGGGCCGCCCCACCGTCGCAGCTGCTGATCGAGCGCCACGCCACCGGCTCCGGGCCTCCCGATTCGTACGAGTACATCCGGACTGACACCGTACCCGGCGCGAAGCGGGCGTCCGCCGCTCGAGCGGTACACCGGCTGCGAGAGCGTTTCCTGCAGGCTGTCCGCCGGACGGCGCTGGATGCTCCGGCCGCTCGGTGCGAACCACCGTGCCGTCGTGAACTTCACCGCGACCCCATTGGCGAGCGGATAGGTCGTCTGGATGACGCCCTTGCCGTAGGTCGGTGTGCCGATCACCGTAGCACGATCATGGTCCTGCAGCGCGGCCGCGATGACCTCGGCCGAGCTCGCCGTCTGGCGATTCACCAGCAGCACCACCGGCATTCCCGCCCAGGGCTGCGCGTTCTTCGCGACGTGCACCCGATCCGTGCCGGCGCGGCCGCGTGCGAATGCGATCGTGTCGCCGGTATCGAGAAACAGCTCGGCGATCTGAACTCCCTGACCGATCAAACCGCCGGGGTTGCGCCGCAGGTCGAGGACAAGAGAGCGCATGCCCCGGGCGCGCAGCCGCTCGATCTCCATCCGAAGCTCTCGGGGCGAGGTTTGCGTCACCGAGCGAAGCGCCACATACCCCGCGCCGCCGCCGAGCATCACGCCGGGGGAAACCGCGGACACGTGCACCGCCTCCCGCGCGACGCGCCGAGTCACCGGCGCGTTCGCGCCGCGCGGACGGACCAGTAACGTGACGATGGTCGAGGTGTCGGCCGCGAACAGGCGAGCTGCATCGGCGTCGGAGAGTCCGCGGATCGAGCGGCCGTCTACGGCCAACACCTCATCACCGGGGCGGACGGCGCCTCGGTCACGCGACAGGTCGAACCCGTCGTAGGGAAGCGACGCACCGTCGGTGGGACCCGCCGGCAGCCGCAGATCGATCTGAGTGCCGGACATCTGGAAGTTGAAGCGGCGATACGCGTCGGCCAGCATCAGCTCTGCATACGGGTCGTGCAGCGACTTGACGAGTGCCGCGGCGGCGCGCTGGTAGAGCGTGTCGGTGGGGATGGAGTCGACGTAGTTCTCGCGAATGGTGCGGACTGCGCGCGCCAATCTGCGCGCCTCGGCGGTGGGGTACGGACGCGAGCGGGCCGCCGCCAGCCGCGACAGCGCACCACCCGCCCCGAATGATGCGGCGGCAATGAGCGCGAGCGGGAGCCAGCGGGCGCGCATCGCCGTTAGGCGGCCTCCCCGGCCGCAACGTGCACTCCGTGGTGTTCCATGATGCGGATTGCTTCCGCACCGTCGATCGTTTCGTGCACCAGCAGCGCCTCACCCAGCGCTTCGAGGGCCGGGCGGTGCTTCGTCATGGTATCGACGGCGCGGATGTAGAGCGCGTCGATGATCGCGCGCACTTCGCGGTCCATAGCCGCGTGCAATTCGCCGCTCACCGGCCCGCTCGAGCTGTCATAGATCATCAGCCCCGTCGAGATGCCCATGCCAAGGTTGTACACCATTTCCTTGGCGATGCGCGTGACGTGCTGAAGGTCGCTGCGCGCGCCGCTCGTGATCGCATCCGGTCCGAACATCACTTGCTCGGCGGCACGGCCACCCAGTCCCTTGAGGATCTGACCTTCGAGGTAACGGCGCGAGTGCAGGTGCTGGTCGCTGTCCGGCGAGAAGAACGCGACGCCCATCGCCTGGCCGCGCGGCTGGATGGTCACCTTGTGCAGGCCGTCTTCCGGACACCACGCCACGCCGGCGAGGGCGTGACCCGCCTCGTGCATCGCGACGATGCGCCACTCGCGGTCGGAGGCGCGGAAGCCACTCCGCTCCTTGCCGAGGAGCAGCCGGTCGCGCGCGGACTCGATGTGACTCCACTCGACCTCGTCCGTCCCGTTCCGCGCCGCGACGATCGCCGCTTCGTTCAGCAGGTTGGCCAGGTCGGCACCACTGGTCTGCGGCATCAGCCGTGCGAGCCGGCCGAGGTCGACGCCGGTTTCGAGCGGCACGTGGCGCTGCGCGGCGTGCAACCGGAGAATCGCCTCACGCTCGGTCGCGCTCGGAAGGCTCACTGCCACCGAGCGGTCAAAACGACCGGGCCGCATGAGTGCCGGGTCGAGATCCTCCGCGCGATTGGTCGCTGCAATGACGACCACGCCATCGCTGGCGGAGAAGCCGTCCATCTCGATCAGGAGCTGGTTGAGTGTGCGGTCGTCTTCGTTGTGCGACTGGTTCCGGCCGCGCCTGCCGCCCAGCGCATCGATTTCGTCGATGAAGATCACGCCGCCGCGCTTCCGCGCCTTCTTGAACAGGTTCTTGAGCCGCATCACGCCAAGCCCGACGATGAAGCCGGTCACTTCCGAGCCTGAGATGCTCCAGAAGGGCACGCCCGCCTCGCCGGCTACGGCGCGCGCCATGAGCGTCTTTCCGGTTCCCGGCGGCCCGAACATGATCACGCCCTTCGGCGTCCGGGCTCCAACGCGGGCGAACTTCTCCGGCGAGCGCAGGAATTCAACGATCTCGCGCAGTTCCATCACTGCGCCATCGTTGCCCGCGACGTTCGCAAAACTGGTCGCCGAGTCGGCCGTCTTGCCGAGGTCGGTGCCGCCGCCCTGTCCACCGGTCATCTGACGCCGCACCATTATCCCTACCGCCATCAGCAGGGCGATAGTGATCGCGACATTCATGTAATCGAGTCCGCCGCTCACCGGGGGCCGGAACGTGATGTCGACGCCCGCCGCCTCTGCGCGGTGTACCAGACCTTCGACATCGGTGGCCGAATACACCACGCGGAACGGGCGCGCACCGGACGCGGCCGCCGTCCACCAGCCGAGGATCTCACTGCCGGGCACGATGGCGATCGAGTCGACCCGCCCCTGCTGCATCGCGCTGAGCATGGCGGAGTAGGTCAGCGTCGCCGGGACCGGTCGGCGCGGCGCGTGATAGAGGCCGAAGGCGGTCGCCGCGGCGATGATCGCGGTCAGTGCAACGCCTGCCGCAGCCCAGCGGAGGCGGCGCGAGCGCGGCGAGGTGGAGGGGACGGGCGACTGCGAGTCGGGGAGCTGCATCAGTACTGTTCCGAAGTCGAGGATAGAGCCAGGGTATGCGGCGCGAGCAGAACGCTCGCGAGCGGGTGACGGCGATAGGGTGACTCGGCAACGAGCCGCCGGGCCATGACGTGGGTTCCGGGCACGAGCCGCTCGTAGGCGTCGAGCAATTCGAGCGCGTCCGAGGACGGCACATCAGGTGACGCCGTCGTCTGCAGGTAATGCACCGCGAACGCCACCGCCTCGGCCTGATGTTCGTCGGTGTTGCGATAGCCGTAGCGGAGCGAGTCGCGGATGGGCGGGACGCCGCGCCAGAGCTCGGCCACTTCGTCCGGCTCGGCGCGCTGCCAGCGATGCGCCAGCTCGTGGGCCAGGGCATGGCGAAGCTGCGCACCGCTGATCATCCGGGCCGGTGCAAGCGAGATGGAGTCGCGCGAGGTGATGAATTCGCCCAGGCGCCCGGCGCGGCGGCCGCGGTCGCCCACCAGTCCGAGCGGGCGGGCGGGCGTGCCGAACAGGCGAAACAGGGAATCCGCGTACGTCGTTGCAACGAGATCCCGGAGCACGGTCAGCTGGGCCGTCGTATCGCGCGGGTCAGCGAGCGCTGACGGCGCCGTGGTCCAGGGCGCGCCCAAGCTATCCAGCTGGGCACGATCAGCGAGAATATCCCGCAAGAGACCTGGGGACGCGGTCTCGAGCACGGCCCCATCGAGATGGAATACGAAGAGCGTGTCCGGACCGGCAGCCGCGACGTCGAGCAGGTCGACGGCGGATTCGCGGGAAGTGTGTTCGCCAGAGCCCGTGCGCCGGTATAACGGATACGCGACCGGTGCAGTGCCGTTCAGCGGATGGAAGACGAGTGAGCCGTCGGTGACCGACAACGCGCCCGGGACTGGCGGGAGCCCGCCAATCGAGAGCAGCCCCTGCTGGGAGCCGGCTGAGCGCCATCCGATGTTGAACTTGGTGCCGAGCGAGTCGGGGAGGAATGCGGGCGCAACGCTGCCCGGTGCTGCGGCATCACGAGCGGCGCGATATCCCGCTGGCCTGGGGCCGGTTAAGCGAGCGGATCCGGGCAGACCGGCCAGCGCGACGCAGAGACAACCGGCGAGTCGGCGCATGGTCGGCGAGCGGCGTCAGCGGGTGGCGGAGACCTGGTACGGGGCGCCCGCGTCCGCAACGATCGCGGCGGAGTCGGGGCCATCGAACCAGGTGAGGTCGACGAGATGAACCGTGAGCGTGGCGATCATTACCAGCAGTGTGGCCATCACCGCGCGCGGCCAGGCGGCATTGGCCGTGTGGCGGGGCTCGGCCTGCGCGAGCGAAAGGGCGTCGTTCGAGATCATACCTGGCTGCCGGTTACGAGTCTGGCAATGCGGGGGCGGTGCGGCCTGCGTGTCGATTTTCTAGACAGCTAGGTTCGCGCATTCGGAGATTCGCATAATCCGGGCCGTGCCGACCCGGCCCGCGAAACGTATTGACACCTAATGGTTTATAAGATACAAGACTGCGAATTTCGGTCAACATCACTCATCCGGGTCGCGCAAACCGCCCAAATTGAGCAAAAAGTAGCCATTCGTTGAGCGCTCTTTTTTCAGCCCAACGCGTGTAATTGCACCGGGATGCGCGCCGACGACTGCAGTCCGACTGATCTCTCTCCCACGTTGAGCGTTCCCTGGTGAGGAGACTCGATGCTTGCCCGCGTCCGTTCGGCTGCCGTACTGGGAGTCGATGCCTATCTGATCGACGTGGAAGTGGACATCGCGAACGGGCTCCCGTCGTTCTCGACGGTCGGGCTGCCGGCGGGCGCTGTACGAGAGGGGAGGGAGCGGGTCGGCGCTGCGCTCGTGAACGCGGGGTACGAAATGCCGCTCAAGCGCATCACGGTCAATCTCGCGCCGGCTGACATTAGAAAAGAAGGGTCTGCGCTCGACCTCCCGATCGCGCTCGCGATTCTTGTCGCGAGCGGGCAGCTCCCCGCGGATGCGATTGACCGGCAGGTTGCGGTGGGAGAAGTAGGACTCGAAGGCGATCTGCGGCCCGTGCGGGGTGTGCTGTCGATGGCGCTCGCTGCCCGCGGCGCGGGGTGCGCAGGGATACTCGTGCCCGCGGCGAACGCCGCCGAGGCGGCTGTCGTCGACGCCATCGAGGTACGCGGAGCGGGCAGCTTGCAGGCGGTCTGCGCGCACCTCGCGGGTAAGGCGCCGCTCGCTCGGGTGAGGATCGATCCGCACACGTTGATGAATCAGCGGCCGGACGATTTTGTCGATTTCGCGGATGTAAGGAGCCAGGCGGCCGCGAAGCGTGCGCTCGAGGTCGCGGCGGCCGGGTCACACAACCTGCTGCTGGTTGGGCCCCCAGGAGCGGGAAAGACGATGCTCGCGCGGCGCCTGCCGTCGATCCTCCCGGCGATGACGCTCGACGAGGCGCTCGAGACGACCAAAGTCCACAGTGTGGCAGGCGTCCTCGGAGCGGGGCAGGCGCTTACGACCACCAGGCCATTCCGCGCGCCGCATCACTCGATCAGCGACGCCGGGCTGATCGGCGGCGGCACGTGGCCGCGGCCGGGCGAGGTGAGCCTGGCCCACGGCGGCGTGCTCTTTCTCGACGAGCTGCCCGAGTTTCGGAAGCACGTGCTCGAGGTGCTGCGGCAACCGATGGAGGATGGGTTCGTGACGCTCAGCCGGGCGGCGATGAGCCTGACCTTTCCTGCGCGATTCATGCTGGCGGCGGCAATGAATCCGTGTCCGTGCGGCCATCATGGCGATCCGATCCGCGAGTGCCGTTGCGACGCCCCGACCGTCGAGCGCTACCTCGCGCGGCTGTCCGGGCCGCTGCTCGATCGCATCGATCTGCATCTGCAGGTGCCCGCCGTTCCGTTCCGCGAGCTCTCGGCCGAGCGACACGGGGAGTCGAGCGCGACGATTCGCGCGCGTGTCTCTGCGGCACGATCGATTCAGCAGGCGCGTTTCCGCGGCCGCACCGGGATCCACGCGAACGCGCATATGTCACCGCGGGACCTGCGCCAGTTTTGCCGGCTCTCGCCCGACGCCGAGCAGCTGCTTCGCAATGCGGTACAGCGGCTCGGGCTCTCGGCGCGAGCGTATCATCGCGTCCTTAAAATCGCGCGGACGATCGCGGATCTCGCGGGCGTGCCGACGATCGAGCCGGTGCACGTCGGCGAGGCGGTGCAGTACCGCACACTCGATCGCCGGGGGGTGCCGGTGCCGGGCGCGCGGGGTCCGTGACGCTCGGCGGCTGGCTCCGCGGCTGGTAGCGTCTGTAAAGTGCCGGCAGCACGGCCCCTGCGGCGATCGTCATGCTCGCGTTGGCGGCTGTCATGCTCGCGTTGGCGGCTGTCATGCTCGCGTTGGCGGC
>JBDTQV010000002.1:0-26214 GCA_039932015.1 Gemmatimonadota bacterium
CGAGAAGCCCAGCCGGAACGAAGACGAATATTTTGTTCGCCTGGATGCCGAGCTCATGAAGCAGCGGCGTGCCGAGATGCAGGCGGCATCCGCGCAGGCAGAACGCATCAGTCACTACATGAAGTGCCCCAAGGACGGGTACGATCTCGAGTCGCGTGATTTCCACGGTGTGATGGTGGAAATCTGCTCGCACTGTCACGGCATGTGGCTCGACGCCGGCGAGCTCGATCTCGTCGCGCAGCACGGCGATCAACCAGGACTGATCGGACGAGTGTTCGGGGACGTGCTGTCCTCGCTGCGCGGTCGTCAGTCGAAGGAGCAGCAGGTCCGTCACGAGCCGGGAAATCCGCTTGGCTGAGGCAGCCACCGCGCCGTCGACGGTCGCCCACCCCTTCGCGGGCGAGCGGGCGATCACGCCCGAGGTCGTGCGTGAGCACAGCCTGAACGCGCAGGAATACGAGGCGATCCTCGCGATGCTCGGCCGTACGCCGACGCTCACCGAGCTCGGCGTCTTCTCGGCGCTCTGGTCGGAGCACTGCTCCTACAAGCACTCGAAGCCGATCCTGCGCGCGTTTCCCACGTCCGGCTCGCAGGTCGTACAGGGCCCGGGTGAAAATGCGGGCGTGCTCCGGCTGCCGGATGGGTGGGCCGTGGCCTTCAAGGTCGAATCACACAACCATCCGTCGGCGGTCGAGCCATACCAGGGCGCGGCGACTGGCGTGGGCGGCATCCTGCGGGACGTGTTCACGATGGGTGCGCGCCCGGTCGCGATGCTCAACAGTCTGCGCTTCGGTCCGCTCGACATCCCGCGAAACCGGTACCTCTTCGCGGGTGTCGTGCGCGGGGTCGGTGACTACGGCAATTGCGTCGGCGTACCGACCCTCGGCGGCGAGGTCGCGTTCGCACCAGGCTACAACGGCAATCCGCTCGTCAATGCGATGTGTGTGGGTTTGCTTCGCGAGAGTGATCTCATCCGCGCGAAGGCGGAAGGCACCGGCAATGTGCTCCTCTGCGTCGGCGCGCGCACCGGGCGCGATGGCATTCATGGGGCGAGTTTCGCCTCGGAGGAACTATCGGAAAAGAGCGAAGCGCGGCGCCCCCAGGTCCAGGTCGGCGATCCGTTCACCGAAAAATTGCTGCTCGAGGCGAGCCTCGAGCTCATCACATCCGGAATCATCGTCGCGATTCAGGATATGGGAGCCGCGGGACTGACGAGCTCGTCGGCAGAGATGGCGGCACGCGGCGGCGTCGGCGTCGAGATCGACACCGGGCTCGTCCCCACCCGCGAGCCGGGGATGACGCCGTACGAAATCCTTCTCTCGGAGTCTCAGGAGCGGATGCTCGTCGTGGCGGAGCCCCATCGCGTGGACGAGATCCAGGCCGTTTGCGCGAAGTGGGAACTCACGGCAGTGCCGATCGGCCACGTCACCGACGACGGCATCTACCGCGTTCGCCACAATGGGCTGGTCGTTGCCGAAATTCCGGGACAGCAACTCGTGGACGGTTGCCCCATCTATCACCCCGAGGCACGCGAGAGCGCCGACGTGCAGGCGCGGCGAGGTGCGGCCGCGCCACCGGCACCATGCGATCCTGCCGCCGCGCTCGAGCGTCTGCTCGACAGCCCCAACCTTGCGAGCAAGCGGTGGGTGTATGAGCAGTACGACTCCTGGGTGCAGGCGTCGACCGCGATTGCACCCGGCGGAGATGCCGGCGTCGTACGGGTGCCGGGCACCGGCTTTGGGCTCGCGATGACGCTCGACTGCAACTCACGCCTCCTCGCACTCGATCCCTACGAGGGCGGCAAGGCAGCCGTCGCGGAAGCCGCGCGCAACGTCGCCTGCACCGGCGCACGCCCGCTCGGCATTACCGATTGCCTGAATTTCGGAAACCCGGAGAAGCCGGAAGTGTTCTTCCAGTTCCGGGAGGCGTGTCGCGGGATTTCCGAAGCGTGCATCGCATTCGACACGCCGGTGACCGGCGGCAACGTGTCGTTCTACAACGAGAGTCCACTCGGGGCGATCGACCCGACGCCCACGATTGGGATGGTCGGGGTGCTCGAGCGGATCGGTGACGCCGTGCGAAGCCACTTCACCACGGCCGGCGACTGCGTGGTTGTCCTGGGTGAAACGCGCGGGGCGCTCGGAGGGTCGGCGTATTGGGCGGAGCTGGCGGGGTTTATCGGTGGCGCTCCCGCCAAAGTCGACCTGGGGGCGGAGCGCCGGCTGCAGGAATTCCTGGTTGCCGCCGCGCGCGCGGAGCTGCTCCGCTCCGCGCATGACTGCGCTGAGGGCGGCCTCGCCGTGGCACTCGCGGAAGCGGCGATGGGCGGGCCGGGCGCTCGCGGGGGGCTCGGCGCCGCAGTCGACCTGTCGGCGTATGCGGACGGAGTGTCCGATGAGGGTCTGCTGTTCGGCGAAGACGGCGCTCGGGTGGTCGTATCCTGCAGCTCCACCAACGCGGATGCGGTGCTGGCGCTCGCCGCTGGACGCGGGGTTCCAGCGTTCCTCGCCGGCACCGTCGGCCCCGCGGGCGGCGAACTGACGATCCGGACGCGAAACGCATCGCTTCGCTGGGGTGTCAGCGCGCTCCGCACGACGTACTTCGACGCCATCCCCCGGCGGATGCGTCAGGCAGATCTCGACCGGACATTGGGAGAGTAGCAGATGTGTGGAATCGTCGGTATTTCGGCGGTGCCGCAGGCGGCCCGTCTCGCGTATCTCGGACTCTACGCCCTGCAGCATCGCGGGCAGGAGAGCGCCGGGATCATCGCGATCGATCGCGACGGTGCGGCGCGGTCACACCGAGGCATGGGCCTCGTGTCGGAAACGTTCGACGAAGCCACGCTCGACCGACTGCCCGGTGATGTTGCGGTAGGTCACGCCCGCTACTCCACCACCGGCAGCACCGTGCTCGCCAATGCACAGCCATGCTACGCCAACACGCGGTGCGGCCCGCTGTCGCTGGCTCACAACGGCAACCTGACCAATGCCGACGGGATCAAGCGTGACCTTGTCGATCAGGGCGCGATCTTCACCTCGTCGAGCGATTCGGAGGTGATCGTCCACCTCATCGCACGGTCCGATGCGCCGACCCCCGAAGGGCAGATCCGCGAGGCGCTCGAGCAGGTGGACGGCGCGTACAGCATCATCATCGCGATCGGCCGTACCATCTACGCGGCGGTGGACAGCCGGGGCTTCAGGCCGCTGGTGATCGGGCGGCTCGGAGACGGTGCAGTGGTCGCGTCCGAGACCTGTGCGCTCGACCTCCTCGGGGCCGCGATCACCTGTGAGCTGCAGCCAGGCGAGTTCGTTCGCATCGAGGAAGGCGTCATCACGCAGCTCGCGCCGCTCCGCCCCCGCCCCACGAGCCGCTGCGTCTTCGAGCTGGTATACTTCGCGCGCCCGGACAGCCGCGTCTTCGGTGAATCGGTGGATCGCGTCCGTCGTGAGCTCGGCCGCGCGCTCGCACGGGAGCACCCGGCACCAAACGGCGACGTCGTGTTCAGTGTGCCTGACAGCGCGAACGCGATGGCGCTCGGATTCTCCGAGGCATCCGGCATCAAGCTCGAGCACGGACTGATCCGGAATCACTACGTCGGCCGCACGTTCATCAACCCGACGCAGGCGCTTCGCGTCGCCAAGGTCAAGATCAAGTTCAATCCGGTGCGTGAGGTGATCGAGGGCAAGTCGGTCGTCGTCGTGGATGACAGCCTCGTCCGCGGCACCACGAGTAAGGGATTGGTGCAGATGATCCGGGCGGCCGGCGCGCGCGAAGTGCATTTCCGCCTCTGCTCTCCCCCGATCACCGGCCCGTGTCACTACGGCATCGACACGCCCAATCGCGACGAGCTGATCGGCGCCACGCATTCGATCGAGGAGATTCGCCGGTACCTCGGCGTCGATTCCCTCGGGTACCTGTCGCTCGACGGCATGCTGCGCGCCGCCGGCCAGATGCCCGACGAGCCAGGGCATTTTTGCCACGCCTGCTTCTCCGGCGACTATCCCACGCCCGTTCACGAGGATCTCGTGCAGCTGCGCCGCGCCACTCCCGTTCTCGCGCACTCCGCATGAGCGGACCGTACATACAGCCGCTGGTCTATTTCTTTGGCCAGGGACGCGCGGACGGCACGTCGGCGATGAAGGACATTCTCGGCGGCAAGGGTGCCGGTCTCGCGGAAATGACCACGATCGGTATTCCCGTCCCGCCCGGGTTTACGATCGCCAGCACGCTCTGCCTCACCTACCTCGAGAACCAGCAGTTTCCGGTCAGGCTGAAGCTGCAGGTCGAGAATGCACTGCAGCGGCTCGAAGGCGCGACCGGCAAGCACTTCGGCCACGGCGCAAATCCGCTGCTCGTGTCGGTCCGCTCAGGTGCCGCCGTATCGATGCCGGGCATGATGGAAACGATCCTCAACCTCGGGCTCAATGACGACACAGTCGCGGGGCTCGCGGCGCAGAGCCGAAATCCGCAGTTCGCATGGGACTCCTACCGGCGCTTCGTGCAGATGTATTCCAGCGTCGTGTTCGACATGCCGAAGAAGGCGTTCGATGCACTCACCGACGCGCGCAAGGAGCACTGTGCCGTAGAGCGAGACATCGACCTGCCGGTCGAGGACCTGCAGGCGCTCGTACGAGAATTCAAGAGTCTCGTGAAAGCGGACCGCGGCCGTGCATTTCCCGATGAACCGGTCGACCAGCTCTGGGGCGCGATTGCCGCGGTGTTCGAGAGCTGGAACACGCGGCGCGCAATCGACTATCGCAAGCTTCATGACATTCCGGACTCGATGGGCACGGCCGTCAACATCGTCGCGATGGTGTTCGGCAACATCGGAGACGATTCGGGCACGGGAGTGACCTTCAGCCGAGACCCATCAACCGGCGAGCGGACGCTCTACGGCGAGTATCTCCTCAATGCGCAGGGAGAGGATGTCGTCTCCGGCGCACGAACGCCGGTGCCGATCAGCCGGCTGCGCGAGACGATGCCGCAGGCGTTCGCGGAGCTCGAGCGGACGGCGCGCACACTGGAGCGCCATTTCCGCGACCTGCAGGACATGGAATTCACCATCGAGCACGGCAAGCTGTACATGCTGCAGACCCGTCGGGGGCAGCGCGCGGGGCCTGCCGCGGTGCGGATCGCGTGCGAGATGGTGGACGAGGGACTGATCACCGAGGAAGAGGCGGTCGCGCGGGTTCCGCCCAACGACCTTAACCAGCTCCTGCACCCCACGATCGATCCGGACAGCGCGCTCGATCTGCTCACCACCGGCCTGCCCGCATCGCCCGGCGCGGCGAGCGGCACGATCGTTCTCGACGCAGACCACGCCGCCGCGATGGCGAAGAGTGGCGAGTCGGTGATCCTGGTGCGGCGGGAAACGTCGCCCGAGGACTTCCACGGCATGGTTGCCGCAAAGGCGGTACTCACGGCGCGCGGAGGCATGACGTCGCATGCGGCCGTCGTGGCGCGCGGGATGGGAAAGCCGTGCGTGGCGGGCGCACAAGAGCTCGAGGTAGATGAAAGCGCCGGCACGGTCACGATCACCGGACGGACACTGCGCCTCGGGGACTGGATCACCGTGGACGGGAGCACCGGCCGCGTCTTCGCCGGGAAGTCCGCACTCAAGACTCCCGAGCTCGGCGGCGACTTCACTCGCCTCCTGGCGTGGGCCGATCGCGTGCGCCACCTCCGCGTGCGCTGCAATGCCGATACACCGGCCGATGCGCATCGCGGCCGGGACTTTGGCGCCGAGGGGATTGGACTCTGCCGCACCGAACACATGTTCTTCGAGGGCGATCGCCTGACGGCGATGCGGGAAATGATCGTCGCGCGCGACCTCGCCGGCCGGCAGCGCGCGCTCGCGCGGCTGCTCCCGATGCAGCGTGGCGATTTCGAAGCCATCTTCCGCGCGATGGACGGCTTCCCCGTCACCATCCGGCTCCTGGACCCGCCGCTGCATGAATTTCTGCCGCACGAGCCGGCGGAGATTGAAGCACTCGCGCGCGACATGCACATGGACCCGGACGAGCTGCACCGTGTGGTCCGCGGGCTCACCGAGGTCAACCCCATGCTCGGACTCCGCGGCTGCCGCCTCGGCATCCTGTATCCGGAGATCACCGCGATGCAGGTGCGCGCGATCTTCGAGGCGGCCTGCACCGTCGCCGCGCGGAAGGGCCGCGTGATGCCCGAGGTGATGGTGCCGCTGACGGCCGGTGTAACCGAGTTCAGAAAGCAGGCGCTGATCGTGCGCCAGGTGTCGTCGGAAGTCTTCAGCGAGCGACAGATTACCGTGCCGTTCGTGCTCGGCACGATGATTGAGCTGCCGCGCGCGGCGCTCACCGCGGACGAAATTGCGCGCGAGGCGCAATTCTTCTCGTTCGGTACCAACGACCTGACGCAGACGACCTGGGGGCTGTCGCGCGATGATGCCGGCCGCTTTCTCCCATTCTATCTCGAGCATGGCATCATCGATGACGATCCGTTCCAGGTGCTCGACCGCGCCGGCGTCGGTAAACTGATGGCGATGGCCTGCGAGCTTGGCCGACGCACCCGGCCCGACCTCAAGCTCGGCATCTGTGGCGAGCACGGCGGCGAGCCCGCCTCTGTAGCGTTCTGTGACGAGCTCGGGATGAACTATGTCTCGTGCTCGCCGTATCGTGTGCCGATTGCGCGGCTTGCCGCCGCGCAGTCGGCACTGGCCGAGCGCGGTACGATGAATCGTACCCGCGCGACGGTGTAGTACCGAGTTCCATACCGCGAATCACCACCACCAACCCCAGGAGTGTAGTTAATGCGTCGCACCGCACTTGCATTGGCCCTTGGCATCACCGCGCTGTCCTCATGCTCGTCCGACAACAACGGGCCGAACGGCGGAACCACTCTCACCGCCCAGCAGCGGACCGCTCTCACGACGGCCCTCGTCGCGAACGGCTCGCTCGGCTCGGCAGCCGCCGCGTTTGCGCCATTCGCGCTTTCGCAGCTGCAGGAAGCCGGCACCATGGGCGATTACACCGCCGTCGGCATTCAGGTGAAGTACAACATTACTGCTGGCGGCCAGACGGAAAGCGGCATCATCTCGAGCATCACGGGATGGCAGGGACTTAATGCGTCAGCCCAAACCGTCGACAAGATCATCGCCGCCTCTCAGTTCTCGACCGGCTCGACCTTCCCGACCAGCGGCACCTCGACCTTCGGCACGGATGCCGCGCTCGGCACGTACTTCGACCGTTCCACCACGTCCAACTACCTCGCCACCGCCGGCACCTTCAACCTGACCGGCGCGTCCTTCGGCAGCAGCAACACCAGCTGCAATCAGAGCTCGGGCGGCGTCACGATCACGTGCAGCTATTCGACCGGCACAATGACGGGCAGCTTCGGATTCGACGCTTCCCGCCAGACTGGCACGGGCGCCACGACGTTCTCGCAGGCCAGCACGTCGTTCGATCTTCCCGCCGTGCGGCTTACGATTTCCATCACGCAGTAATGCCGTGCCGAGCTGGCCGCCTGAATGCAGGCGGCCAGCTCGAGCGGTTTACTCGACCGGTTCGACACATAGCCCGTTCTTGGCGCGCACGACTTCCTTCGTAGAGCCATGCCTGAGGAGCCGATGAGTCCACCACTCGTGGGTGTCGTGATGGGCAGTGACTCGGATTGGGAGGTTATGCAGCATGCCGCACGGCAGCTGCACGAGCTCGGTATCGAATACGAGCGTCGGATTGTCTCCGCGCATCGCACTCCCGATCTGTTGTTCGACTATGCGGCCGGTGCTGCCTCGCGCGGGCTCGCATGCATCATCGCGGGCGCCGGCGGCGCCGCGCATCTGCCCGGAATGCTCGCGGCGAAGACGGCGCTACCTGTCCTCGGCGTGCCCGTGCCAAGCCGTCACCTGCAGGGGCTCGATTCCCTGCTTTCGATCGTCCAGATGCCCGCGGGCGTCCCGGTTGCGACCTTTGCGATCGGGCGGGCCGGCGCGGTGAATGCCGCGCTGTTTGCCGCGGCGCTGCTCGCGCGCGACGACCGGACACTGCAAAGCCGCCTCGAAGCATTGCGCACGTCGCAGCGCGACCGTGTCCTCGGCCTCAGTCTCCCGGAGCCGGAGTGATCGAAGTGGTCGCATGATTTTACCGGGAAGCACGCTTGGTGTGATGGGAGGCGGACAACTCGGCCGCATGTTCGCCATCAGGGCCCGCGAGATGGGCTACCGGATCGTCGTGCTGGAGCCGGACCCGCGAAGCCCGGCCGGCGCCGTCGCCGACCAGCAGATCGAGGCGGCCTACGATGACCCGGTCGCGCTCGAGGAACTCGCCGAGACGGCGGACGCCATCACGACCGAATTCGAGAATGTGCCTGCCGACGCGCTCGCGTTCCTCGCGGCGCGTCGCCCCGTCCACCCATCCAGCGCGGCCGTTCGCATCGTCCAGGACCGCCTGAGCGAAAAGGCCCACCTGGTCGCAGCCGGGTTCCGGACGGCACCGTTCGCCCCGGTCACCAGTGCAGCGGACCTTTCCGGCGCTGTCACGGCCGTGGGGACTCCTGCGTTGCTGAAGACCAGCCGGTTCGGCTATGACGGCAAGGGACAGGCAACGGTCTCGTCGGCCAACGACGCCCCGGAGGCGCACCGCTCCCTGGGCGAGCAATCCTGCATCCTGGAGCGGCGGCTCACCCTGGAGATGGAATTGTCGGTCGTGCTCGCGCGCGGCCAGGACGGGTCAGTCGCGGCATTTCCAGTGGGCGAAAACGTCCATCGGAACGGCATTCTGGACACGACGGTGGTGCCCGCGCGGATTCCCGAGGCCACCGCGAAGGCGGCGCAGGCGCTCGCGGTGGCCGTCGCGGCGTCGCTCGAGTACGTCGGCGTGCTTGGGGTGGAGCTCTTTCTGGCCGATGGGGGCCAGCTCTTTGTGAACGAGGTGGCACCGCGGCCCCATAACAGCGGGCACTATACGATGGATGCCTGCGCGGTCGACCAGTTCGAGCAGCAGGTGCGGGCGCTCTGCGGCTTGCCGCTGGGCCGCCCAGACCTCCTTCGGCCGGCAGCGATGGCAAACCTGCTTGGCGATCTCTGGGAGGGAGGGGTGCCGCGCTGGGATCGGGCGTTGGCGCTGCCGGGGGTGCGACTGCACCTGTATGGCAAGTCCGAGCCGCGGCCCGGACGGAAGATGGGACACCTCAACTGCCTGGCGGAAACACCACACGAAGCGCTGGCGCTGGCGATCACGGCGCGCGATGCACTCCGGCGTGCGTGACCTCTGACATCACGTGAGTTGGCATCTGTAAACGACCGTCACTTAATTATTTGGCCTGTACATTGAACAGTACCGACCCGTGCAATGCTTAGCTAGATTTGTGTCTGTCCAACGTTCAGGCAGCGAGAAAAAAACGGCGACCACAGGGTCGCCGTTTCTTTCGATGGAGGCGCAGGGAATCGAACCCTGGTCCGAATCAGCATCCAAAACTGCGTCTACGTGTGTAGGCCCGACTTCGCGCCGTCGCCCTGGTCCGGTATCGGACCGACCTGCCCAGGGTCTATCTCCTGAGTCTTACCCGCCGCACCGGAGTGATACGGAAGGCCAGCCCGGATTTTCGATTCGACGCCAGCGCCCCAGGCGGGCTCAGATCGTCGAAGGTGCGAGAAGCGAGCTTAGCTCAGCTTACGCAGCCAGTGCCAGTTCAGTGTTGGCAGTTGGATCTTTCCAAGCGGTTTAACCAGGAATCTTGGACCTGGACACGCTGCAATTTCTTCGTCTAACCCGTCGAAGCCAGTCGCCCCCGGGTGGAGCAAGATACCCGTTTTAACTCCCTTTTTCAAGCACGGGCAGCCTCGCCGCCACTTCGACGCGGTTCCGTCCGCTGTTCTTTGCCACATATAGGGCCGAATCCGCCTGCGCCGGCAGGTTCTCGAGGCGGCGGCTGGTCTCGGGGCACGCCGACACACCAAATGACGCGCTGAGCGGCCACGTACGCCCCTGCCAGTCCCAAGGCGTCGTACTCAGCTTTACCCGGAGCCGCTCGGCGATCCGCGCCCCCACCTCGAGCGGGGCGCCCGGCAGCCAGACGCCGAACTCTTCCCCACCCATTCGCGCCCCGGTATCCCCGCTCCGAATCTGGTCGCGGACGAGCCTCCCGAAATGCACCAGCGCCGCATCGCCCGCCGGGTGACCGAGCGTGTCGTTCAGCACCTTGAACCGATCGAGGTCGCCGTAGACGAGCGCGCCCGTGGCGGGAGTCGACGACAAGTCCTGCCGCTTGAGCACCGACTCCATGTACCGGCGATTGTACAGCCCGGTGAGCACATCGATATTCGCGTCCTGTCGCAGCCCGTCTGCCTGCACCGCCCGCGAAATACGCGGCGCCGCATTCGCGATAGCGGCTTCGATTTCCGTCATCGCGGCGCGTGGCGGCTCCCGGCCTTCGGTGAGCCAGAGCGCAACGGCACCGATCGGCTCCGAAGCGCCCGGTACCGGTATCACCAGAATTGCCTGCACTCGCTGGCGCCGGTCGGACCCGGCACCACCCATGAATTCTGCGTCGGCGAGTTCTCGATTGGACTCGCCGCGCGCCACGCGCGCGAGCGGACTCTCGGGCGTGGCATAGCTGTCCAGCAAGCGACGGTCGGCCCGGCCGGAGGCACCCACTACCTTGATTCCCGCCGTTTCCACCGCCGCGACGACGACTTCACTCCCGGTGATGCGCTCGAGTTGGTACGCGAGCCTGAGACCGACGCTACCGACCGTCTCCAGCGAAGCCTCGTCCGAATGCGCCTGCGCGAGTGCCACGATCTGCGGGCGCCGCCGCACCCCCTCGAGCAGCCGCGCGAGATCGTCCTCGGCCTGAGCGAGCTGCGCCGGCCCATGACCATCGGGCAGCAGCAGCGCGACGGCGATTCCCCCGCCGGCCCGAAACACCAGCGTGCCGCCGTCCATCCGCTCCGCGCCGCCCTGGTCCGAGTCCCGCGCGCGTTCCAGACGCCGATCCACCGCGGTGATCTGCGCGACGCCGAGTCGTTCGGCGTCGACCACGCGCTCATTGCTCGGGCCTTCTTCCCCCGCGAGCAGCTCGCTGATCCAGACGCCAAGGCCCCCGTGCGCGCGCAGAAGCCAGCGGAGCGCGGGATCCGGCAGGAGGCCCGTGCTGACCTCGCGCGCGACCGCCGTGCCGCGCCGGCCGCGCGCGAGCGCCCACCCCGCCGCGCCTCCCAGCGCCGCTCCCACGGCGAATCCAATCACTCCGATAGCCATCCACGACGCCGGAACCAGACGAAAATCCAGACCGTGATCACGAGCATCAGGGCGATCACGGCCGGATAGCCCCAGCGCCAGTGGAGCTCGGGCATGAACTGAAAGTTCATGCCGTACACCCCGACGATGAACGTGAGCGGCATGAAAAAGACGGAGAAGACGGTGAGGACGCGCACGGTCTGACTGGTCCGGTGCGACGCGAGTCCCAGGTGCACGTTGAGCAGGTTGTTGACGTCATCCAGCATTTCGTCGGCCTGGAAGTGCAATCTCTCGACGCTCTCCCGCAAATCCTGGTACAGCGGCGCGCTTGGCGCTGCTGCCGGTACCAGCTTGCCGACCGTATTGAGCGTATGCCAGAGCATGCGCTTGATCATACTGATGCGCCGCTTAAGCGCGTGAATCTGGCGGAGCAGCTGCACCAGATTCGATTCGGCGAACAGCGTCGCCTCGTGGCGGTCGAGGTCATCCTCGGCCTGGTCCAGCGGTCCGGCGTAGCTGTCAACTGCGGCGTTGATGAGGTCGATCACGATTGCGGGCGCGAATCCATGCGGCAAGCGCTCGGACTCGCCCGCCGCCGCGCGCGTCCGGTATTCCTCTCGGAGCGAGCGGATATACGGCAGGTCGACGCGGTGGATGGTGATGACGAACGCCGGCCCGCAAAAGACCGCCACCTTGCGCGTGAGCTCCTGCACGGTCGATGCATCCGGGGCAGCCCGGTCGTCGAACGACCGAACGATCAGAAATGTTGTGTCGCCAACCTTCTCGTACTTGGGCAGGTGTGCCGCTTCGAGGCTGTCTTCCACGAGCGTCGGAAAGAGCCCATACTCCGCCGCGACCGCGTGCAGTTCCTCCTCCGACGGATCGACCAGATCGATCCACTCGAGCGCGGGCTCAGACGTCTCGAGCACGAGCGAGCGCGTCATCGGTGAAGGATCCGGCTCGCGGCGGCCGCCGCGCCAAACCCGTTGTCGATATTGGTGACCGTCACGCCGGACGCACACGAGTTGAGCATGCCGAGCAGCGCCGCTAGCCCGCCGAACGAAGCACCGTAGCCGACACTCGTGGGCACCGCGATCACCGGCACGTCGACGAGCCCGCCTACCACACTCGGCAGCGCACCTTCCATTCCGGCCACGACGATGATCACCCCGGCCGCGGCGAGCACCTCTCCTGCGGCGAGCACGCGATGCAATCCGGCAACGCCGACGTCGTAGAGCCGCTCAACCGGATGACCGAACGCCGCGAGCGTGACCGCTGCCTCCTCGGCGACAGGCATGTCGCTGGTACCGGCACTCACGATGAGCGCGGACGCCCCGCTCGGCTCGCGCGTATCCGTCGCTGCCAGCCAGGCCGTGCGTGAGAGTGCGTCGGTGCGAACGGTCGGAAACCGCTGGGCGAGCGCAGCCCTTTGTTCGTCATTCACGCGCGTCGCCAGAAAGCTGCCGCTGGCCTCCGCGAGCCGTTCGCAAATTCCGAGAACCTGATCAGTGGTCTTGCCCGCGCAGAACACGACCTCAGGCTGACCCTGCCGGAGACCGCGGTGATGATCGAGCGTGGCGTACGGAAGTGTTTCGGAAGGAAAGTGGCGCAGCCGGTCCAGCGCGGCCGCCGGCGCGAGCCGTCCACCGGCGACGTCGGCGAGCAGGGACTCGAGCGCTTCGCGCTTCACGCCACCCGGGCGATCGGCTCGAGATAGCGTACGAAGATCGCCTCTGCCTCCGCCATCGACTCGACCTGAAACAGGCGCTGGCGAAGCTCGCTCGCGCCGTGCAGCCCCTTCGTATACCAGCCCAGATGCTTGCGAAACTCCATCACGGTGCGGCGCGTGTCGCCCTGCAGCTGGATCGCGAGGTGGGCATGCTCGAGCGCGAGACGGAATCGCTCGGCGGCATCCGGCGCAGCGGGACGCGGCGCGCCCGCAAGCAGCGCCTGTGCGTCACGGAAGATCCAGGGATTCCCGAACACGCCGCGGCCGATCATCGCGCCGGCGCATCCCGTGTGCTGGCGCATGCGCACGATATCCTCCGCCGTTTCGATGTCGCCGTTGCCGATGACCGGAATGTCGAGCGCTTCGACGACGCGCGCGATCTCGTCCCAGCTGGCCTTGCCCGAAAACATCTGGGTCCGCGTCCGCGCGTGCAGGGTGAACGCACGCGCACCGGCGTCCTGCATGCGGAGCGCGATCGACACCGGATCCCGCGTGTCCTCGCTCCAGCCGCTTCGCGTTTTTACCGTGACCGGCAGGTCGGTCGCGGCAATGACGGCGCGAACAATGCGCCCAACCAGGTCCATGTCACGGAGGCAGCCGGATCCACCGTTCCGCTGCACCACCTTCTTCACCGGACAGCCGAAGTTGATGTCGATGAATTCCGGCTGGTAGTGCCGCGTGATCAGCGCGGCAGCCTCTGCCATTGCCGCCGGATCCGAGCCGTAGATCTGAATGCCGATCGGGCGCTCGCACTCCTCGAATTCCGCGCCCTCGAGCGTCGAGCGAATACGGCGTCGGATCGCCTCCGAGGACAGGAACTCCGAGATCACGACGTCGGCGCCGAGCCGCCGGCAGATCTGGCGGAAGGGCGCCTCCGACACCCCGGCCATCGGGGCGAGGATCAGCGCGAAACCGTGCGGGGAAGGATACGGCAACTTCATGCGATCAAAATACTTGGCGGTGAAGCCTCGGGCAACCGGAGCGTTTGACATCGGAGGCGTCGGCAATTTACGTTGCGCCATGCTGACGTCACTCCTTCGCCCCGGCGCCGTGCGGCTCGATCTCACCACCGGCACGCCCGATGATGTGCTCGGACAGCTCGTCGTGCTGCTGGGGCTCGACACCGACGCCGGGGCCACCCTGCAGAAGATGTTGAAGCGCCGCGAAGCGCTTGGTTCGACCGGCGTGGGTCGCGGCGTCGCAATCCCGCATACCCGTTGCGCGCTCGTCGATTCAGTCCACCTCGCCTTTGGACGCCTCGCCGCAGGCATTCCATGGTCCGCTATCGACGACAAGCCGGTCATGTTCTTTTTTCTGATCGTGGCACCGCCGCTCGAAGTGTCCAACCAGTATCTGCCGGTGCTCGGGCGCGTAGCGCAGTTCGTCAAGGAGCCCGACGTGCCGCAACGGCTCGCCGGGCTTCAGACGGTCGACGAATTTTTCGCGCTGCTGCAGGAGAAGGGACAGTAGTTACTCCCACTCGATCGTGGCGGGCGGCTTCGAGCTCACGTCGTACACGACGCGATTGACGCCGTCGACCTCGTTCGCGATCCGGTTCGAAATGCTGGCCATCACCTCGGGTGGAAACGGGAACCAGTCTGCAGTCATGCCATCCCGGCTCGTCACCGCCCGCAACGCCACCACCTGATCGTAACTCCGCTCGTCCCCCTGTACCCCAACAGATCGAATTGGCAGCAGCACGGCGAACGCCTGCCAGATTTCGTCGTATAGACCCGCCGAGCGAATTTCCTCGATGTAGATGTGATCCGCCTTCCGGAGCACGTCGAGGTGCGCCTCGGTCACGTCGCCGAGAATGCGGATGGCGAGCCCCGGGCCGGGGAATGGATGGCGCCCGACCATTTCCTCCGGAAGTCCGAGCTCGCGTCCGACCTGCCGTACCTCGTCCTTGAACAGTTCCCTGAGCGGCTCGATCAGCGCGAACGGCAGTCGCTCCGGCAACCCGCCGACATTGTGGTGCGTCTTGATCGTCACCGACGGGCCGCCACTCGGCGAGATCGATTCGATTACGTCCGGATACAATGTGCCTTGCACGAGGAACCCGACGTTGTCGCCCACGGCGCGCGCTTCCCGTTCGAACACGTCGATGAACGTATGCCCGATCCGACGCCGCTTCTCTTCCGGATCCGAAATACCGGCGAGGCGCTCGAGAAATTCTTCGCGCGCGTCCACCACCCGGAGGTCGATGCCGAGATGTCGCCGGAACGTCTGTTCGACCTGATCGCGCTCGTGTAGCCGCAACAGGCCGTGGTCCACGAAGATGCAGGTGAGCCGGTCGCCGACGGCACGATGCACCAGCGCGGCCGCGACCGATGAGTCGACGCCGCCGGAAAGTCCGCAGATGACCCGGCGTACCGGGCCCACGAGGCCAGCAATGCGCTCGATTTCCCGTCCGATGAATTGCCCGGCGGTCCAGTCCGGCGTGCAGCCGCACACGCCGAAGAGGAAGTTGTTGAGCACTTCCCCGCCACGCGGCGTGTGCGCCACCTCAGGGTGGAACTGGACGCCGTACAACGGTCGCTCGCGGTGCTGAAAGGCGGCGACTGGCGTATTGGCGCTGCGCGCGACGACGTCGTACCCATCTGGCGCCACATCCACGTGGTCGCCGTGGCTCATCCAGACCGGCGTTTCCTCACCCCGGTCGAACCCCTCGAACAGCCGACCGCCGAGCACCTCGAGACCCGCGCGTCCGTATTCCCGCCGCGCCGCGCGCTCGACTTTTCCGCCGCTCAGATGCGCGAGCAGCTGCATGCCGTAGCACACGCCGAGCACCGGTACACCCAGGTCGAGCAGCAGGGGATCGGCGGTGGGCACCGAGTCGCCGTACACCGAGTTGGGTCCGCCGGAAAGGATGATGCCGCGCGGGTTCCACTCGCGAATCCACTCGATCGATCGGGACGGCGGGTGGATCTCGCAATAGACATGCGCCTCACGCACGCGCCGCGCGATGAGCTGCGTGTACTGCGATCCAAAGTCGATGATGAGTACGCCATCGTGGTGCGGCAACGATACCTCGCTTAGCCGAGCGGAGTCGCAGTTTCGCCCGCGAACAGATCGGCGGCGGATTCACGCCGCCGCGCGATGGCAAAACGGCCGTGGTCGACAAGAACTTCCGGCGGACGTCCGCGCGCGTTGTAGTTGGAGGCCATCACGAATCCGTACGCCCCTGCGCCGAGCACGGCGATTCGCTCGCCGCGTTCGAGCGCCGGCAGCTCGCGGTCGAGTGCGATGAAATCTCCGGTCTCGCACACGGGACCTACGACATCGACCGTGATGCGATCGCGAGTGGCGAGTTCGAGCTCCACAATCTCGTGATACGCCTGATAGTGGCTCGGGCGCACGAGATCGTTCATGCCGACATCCGTGATGACGAACGATTTGCCGCCCGAATGCTTCCGGTAGAGCACCGTCCCAAGCAGCACACCGGCGCTCCCGACGAGAAAACGGCCGGGCTCGAGATACACGGTGAGTCCCGTAGGAGCGAGCACCGACACCACCGCCGCCGCAAACTCACGTACGTCCATCGGGCCGTTACCGCCGTAACGGATCCCGAGACCGCCACCGATATCGAGTACGCGAAGCGTATCGATGCCGGTGCTGCGCACCTCGCGGATCAACTCGAGCAGTCGGGTGATGCCCTCGAGGAAGGGCGCCGTACTCGTGAGCTGGCTGCCGAGATGCATCGCGATGCCGCTGAGTGTAAGCAACGGGTGCGCACCAATCATCGCGGCCGCAGTTCCGACCTGATCGGTGGGAACGCCGAACTTGATGCCGCTTCTGCCGGTCGAGATATACGGATGCGTTTCCGTCGTAACGTCCGGATTCACCCGAATGCAGAGTGAGACCGGAATTCCCTCTTCGCTCGCGACCCCGCCCAGGAGAGCAAGCTCCTCGAGCGACTCGACGTTGATATGGCCCACCCGCGCGCGGACCGCGATCCGCAGCTCGGCCGCAGTCTTCCCCACCCCGCTGAATACGACGCGATCCGCCGTGTACCCAGCCGCGAGTGCGCGGGCGAGCTCGCCCGCAGAAACGATGTCGGCGCCGGCACCGAGATCCCGCAACACGCGCAACACGGCGAGATTGCCGTTCGCCTTGACGGCATAGCAGATCCGGTGCGGTACGCCCGCGAGCGCCGTGTCGAGCTCGGTGTATCGTGCGCGAATCGACTCGGCGTTGTACACATACGCCGGCGTGCCGATTTCATCAGCGATGCGGGACAACGGCACGCCCGCCATGATGAGCGACGCACCGTCACGGACGAGCCCGGCGTCCGCAAGGAGCGCGGCACTGTCGGCGTGCCGTGCCGCTGGCGTCAGTACGCTTTGGCCCACACGGCCTCGGCCACGCTCGTCGCGTCGCACCAAAGACACCGTGTCGGTGCAACAGGCGAGCGGAACTCGGGATCAGGAAGCACGCGGATCGTTGCCTTCGTCTGCTCCTTGATGTCGGCTTCGCACCCATCCGCGCCGCAGAATCCGCCGTACACGAAGCCGCCGTCGCCTTCCATCCGCTCGATCAGCTGGGCCTTCGTGGCGCCGCGAATGCTCATCGCCTCGCGCCGCGCGCGCGCGCCTTCGAGGAGCTCGATCTGCATACGGTTCATTTCGGCGAGGAGCCGATCGCCCAGCCCTTCCATCGGCACCGGCTCCTTCTTGCCGCCGGTCCGTCGCGCGAGCATCGCGGTGCCAGCCGCGACGTCGCGCGGCCCGATCTCGAGCCGGAACGGCACGCCACGACCCTCCCACTCGTAGTACTTGGCACCCGGCTTGATCCCTTCACGTCCGTCGACGTGTACGCGGATGCCGGCGGCCGCAAGCGTCGTGCGCGTGCGGTGCGCCGCGTCGAGCATCGCCGCACGTTCGTCATCGGTCTTGTAGATCGGCACGATCACGACCTGGTACTGCGCCAGGCGGGGCGGGCAGACGAGTCCGTTGTCATCGCTGTGCGTCATGATCAGCGCGCCAACAAGACGTGTCGAGACGCCCCAGGATGTGTTCCACACGAAATCGAGCCCGCCGTCCGCGGTCTGAAACGTGACCTCGAACGCCCGCGCGAAGTTCTGTCCCAGGTTGTGGCTGGTGCCGGCCTGCAGCGCCTTGTTGTCCTGCATCAGCGCTTCGCAGCTGTAGGTCCTGAGCGCGCCGGCGAATCGCTCGCTGTTGGTCTTGAGACCCGTGACCACCGGCATCGCCATCCACTCTTCCATGAATGTGCGGTAGACGCCAAGCATCTGACGGGTCTCGGTCTCGGCCTCCTGCTCCGTCGCGTGCGCCGTGTGACCTTCCTGCCACAGGAACTCCGTGGTCCGAAGGAAGAGACGCGTGCGGAGCTCCCAGCGGACCACGTTGGCCCATTGATTGATCAGCAGCGGCAGGTCGCGGTAGCTCTGGATCCACTTCGCGTACATCGCGTAGATTATCGTCTCCGACGTGGGCCGGACGACGAGCGGCTCCTCCAGCTCCTTCCCGCCTCCGTGCGTGACGACCGCAGTCTCCGGCGCGAATCCCTCGACGTGCTCGGCCTCGCGCGACAGGAACGACTGCGGAATGAACAGCGGGAAGTACGCATTCTGGTGCCCAGTGTCCTTGAACATCTGGTCGAGCGCGCGCTGCATCTGCTCCCAGATGGCATAGCCGTTGGGCCGGATGACCATGCACCCGCGCACCGGACTGTAGTCCGCCAGCTCGGCGCGCATGATCACTTCGTTGTACCACGCGCTGAAGTCGGCGGCGCGGGTCGTGAGTGCCTTGTTGTCAGCCATGCGGGCCAGCACCTGATTCGGAGGGGAGGGAGCGCGCCAGTGCGGCGATATCTGCCGCGGCGGTCACGCGCGGCATTGCACGCTGCGTCTTGCCGGCGAGGTGTTTCACCATCACTTCTCCGCGCGCACGGTCGTCCGGCCCGACCACGACCGCGAGCGTCGCTCCGCGCGCATCGGCCAGCTTGAGCTGCCGGCCGAGGTTCTGCACGCTGAGCGCGAATTCGGCCGAAACGCCCGCATCTCGAAGCTCATGCACCAGTCCCAGCGCGTGCGGCACGTCTTCGTCGGTAACAACCGCGACGAACGCGTCGAGACGTGCCGCACCGGCCGGCAGCAATTGCCGGTCGCGGAGCAGCTCACCCAGCACCACGTCGCCCATGCCGAACCCGAGTGCCGGCAGATCTGCTCCGCCGAGCGCGAGCAGCAGGTTGTCGTAGCGACCGCCGCCGCAGATCGCGCGGAGCGTCTTGCCGGCATCGAACAGCTCGAAGACCGTGCCGGTGTAATACGCCAGACCGCGCACGATCGTGAGGTCGACATCGATGAACGCGCCAAGTCCCATCGCATCGAGCGCGGCAAGGGTCGCTCTGAACGGTACAGCGGCGGCATCTCCGTCACCAGTTGCGGCGAGTGCCCCGAACACCGCGTCGCGCCCGCGGAGTGATGCTGCCGCAAACGTTCCTTCGATTGCGGCGGCGCCCAAGCCCGCGGCACCGAGTTGGGCGGCCAGGTCCGCGCGGGCGCCGCGCTCCATCTTGTCGATGGCCTGGAACGCGTCCGGAAGCTGCGCCTCGGTCACGCCTGCGCCCCGGAGCAGCGCCTGCAGCACGCGGCGGTCGGACAGGCGCACGCGAACATCGTCGGCGCCGAGTCCAAAGGCGCGCATCACGTCGATAGCGAGCGCAATCATCTCCGCATCGCCGAGCGGGCCCGGCTCGCCGACGAGGTCGCAGTTGAGCTGAAAATGCTCGCGAAGGCGTCCGCGCTGCTGGCGCTCGTAGCGGAACAGCTGCGGAATCGAGAACCAGCGGATCGGTTTCTTGAGCCCGTTGGCGCGGGCGCCGACCATGCGCGCGAAAGTCGGCGTCATCTCCGGGCGCAGTGCGACGTCGCGGCCACCCTTGTCGGTGAAGTTGTAGAGCTGGCCCACGATCTCGGATCCGCTCTTGGCCGTGTACAGGTCGAGCGGCTCCAGCGGCGGGCCGTCGTACTCCTCGAACCCGTACCGCCGGGCAACTTCCCGCCAGGTGCGGAAAATGTGGGCGCGAACAGCGAAATCGTCAGGGTAGAAGTCGCGAAAGCCCGGCAGGGCCTGGGTTGGCATGGCGGGGATAATACACGGTCGCCGAGGGCTCGTAAACGGCGTTACGGCGGTGTACTGCGGCATCGCTCACGCCATGCCGAGTGCCTGCATGACATCGCCGACGGTATGAAATGAACCGGTCACCAGGACGGTGCCGGCGCCCTCCTGCACGTGCGCGAGGGCGTCGCGAAAGTCGGGCATGAGCGTCCAGGACGCACGGGCGGGCGGGCGTGACGGGTCGGCCAGCCAGCGGCGAAGCCACTCGAGGTCCCACTGCCGCCCTTCCGCGCTGGGCGCGATCGTAAGCACCCCGCGATCGACCACCTCGTCCAGACGTACCAGCATCGCCGGCCACTCCTTGTCGCCCAGGATGGAGACGAGGGCGTGCACCGGGCCCGGCGGCGGCTCCGCGCGGAGCGCCGAGACAAGTGCCGCCATTCCATCCGGATTGTGGGCGACGTCGAACAGCCAGCGGCCACGACGGTCGAGCCGACCCGGAACAACCGCCGTGGAGAACCCATCCTCGATCGCGGAAGGATCCGGTCGGTATGGCAACGGGAGTGCCTCCAGCGCCGCTGCCGCGACCGCCGCATTCCGCCGCTGGTGCGGTCCGCGCAATGCGAGCGGCCCGCTCCACTGCGCGTCCGGCGCAACTACACGCACATCGGCGCGGCTGCCCGGTGCTCGCGCTGCTATTGCCGCCTGCGCGGCGGTCGTGAGCGAGGCCACGAGCGCTGGGTCCGCCTCGCCCACGATGAGCGGAACGCCCGGCTTCGCGATACCCGCCTTCTCCGCGGCGATCTGCTCGAGCGTGTCGCCCAGATACTTCATGTGATCGCGTGCGATCCGGGTGATCACGCCGACGAGCGGTTCGATCACATTTGTGCTGTCCAGACGGCCGCCGAGCCCTACCTCCACTACCGCAATCTCGGACCCGCGCGCCGCAAAATCGGCGAAGGCGATAGCGGTCGTCGCCTCGAAAAACGTTGCGCCCCGTTCCACGATCAGTGGGCGCAGCCGCTCGGTCCACATCGCAACGGCCGCTTCACTCACTGGAACGCCGTCCACCACGATCCGCTCACGAAACGAAACGAGATGCGGAGAGGTGTACAGCCCGACCCGCCATCCCGCCGAGCGCAGCGCCGCCGCCATCAGCGTCGATACGCTGCCCTTGCCGTTGGTGCCGGCCACGTGCACGCTCGGCATCACGCGGTGGGGGTCGCCGAGAGCGGCGAGCAACCCACGCGTGGTGTCGAGGCCAAACTTGATGGAGGTCGTGCGAGGGAAGAGAAAGTCGAGCGCCGCCTCGTACGGGCTGCCGCTCAGAGGACGGCTTCCGCCATTTCCTGCGGAGCGCGCTGGCCCTGCATGTGGCGCAGGAGGCGCGCGGTCGTGTCGCGCAACGAGCCGCGAGGGACGACGTCATCGATCTGACCATGCTCGAGCAGAAATTCCGCGGTCTGGAACCCGTCTGGCAGCTCCTGACCGATTGTCTGCTTAATCACTCGCGATCCGGCAAAGCCGATCACCGCGCCCGGCTCGGCCAGGATCACATCACCCTGCATGGCGAACGACGCTGATACCCCGCCGGTCGTGGGGTCGGTCAGAATCGTGATAAACGGAATGCACTCGGCCTGGAGCGCCGCGATGGCCGCCGACGTCTTGGCCATCTGCATGAGGGAAAGCACCCCTTCCTGCATGCGCGCGCCGCCCGAGGTGCACACCAGCAGGAGCGGCGTCTTTTTTTCGTGGGCCCGGCGCGCAAGGCGCGCAATCTTTTCGCCCACGACCGAGCCCATCGACCCACCCATGAACCGGAAGTTCATGACGCCGAGATGGTAGCTCTGCCCGTCGAGTCGAGCGGTGCCGACGTAGATCGCGTCGCTGTCGCCCGCCTTCTTCCGCGCCGCGATGAGCCGATCGGGATAATGCTCGAAGCCGAGCGGATCGACCGACCGGAGCGTGGGCCACAGCTCCCGCCACGTGCCGGCGTCGGTGAGCAGCTCGATGTATTCCTCGGCGCTGAACCGCCGATGGCGTCCGCACTCGGGACAGACGTTGAGCGCCTTTTCGAACTTCTCGCGAATGTCGATGTGGCCGCACCCGTCACACTTTTCCCACGCGTCCGGCGGAATTTCGTGCCGCTCGCGCTGGGATGGACGCGGCTTGCGCTCCTTCTTGAACCAGGCCATCACAGCCATCGGCTAGAAGTAGTAAGGCGGGTAGGCTTCAGGGGAGAGTTCATGGACCTGCAATTTGGTGCGTCCGCCGGCTCTGCGCCAGTGCTAAAATGTTAACTCGTTGTCAGAACTCGACATAGCCTGACATCCTTGCGTCCCACGACACCCGCGCAGCCAGCCCGATGCAGAGCGAGCAGATGATGAAAAACGACCCGCCATACGAAAAGAACGGCAGCGGAATGCCAGTAATCGGCATGATATTGACCGTCATACCGACGTTTTCAAAGATGTGCGTGAACCACAGTCCGACGATGCCGAACACCATAAGGCTGCTGAATGGGTCGCTCGCGCGGCGCGCGATCCGGAGCAGAATGAGGAGCAGCGCAAGAAACAGCGACAGCGCGAGGAGTACGCCGATAAATCCGAGCTCCTCGCCCACGACGGAAAAGACAAAGTCGGTGTGCTGCTCGGGCAGGAACGCGAGCCGTTTCTGGGGCCCCTGCGTATAGCCGGTTCCGATCCATCCGCCGGACCCGATCGCTACCTTCGACTGGATGGCGTGGTAGCCCGCCGCGCGCGGGTCGATATCAGGGTTGAGGAAGGTGAGGAGCCGATTCTGCTGGTACGGCTTCAAATGCTTCCAGGCCGACAATGCGATCGCGCCCATCACGAAGTTGGCCACGTACACTGTCACCGACTCCCAGACGTACGGCCGCCAGACGAGCAGCAGGCCGAACAACAGAACCATCCACGCGCCCCAGGCGTAGTTGCTGAACGCCAGCAGGAGGCTGACACCGGGCGAAGCCAGCATGAACAGCATGCGTGGCCGCACGCCGGACCAGAACAGCATCGCGAAGAAGATTCCGATGAAGACGATGCCGCTGCCGAGGTCCGGCTGCTTCATCACGAGCACCAAGGGGACGCCGAGCAGCGCGGAGGGCACGACGAGGTCACGCAGCGAGCGCGGCGGCTCTTTCAGGCTCGAGAGATACCGCGCGAGCATCAGCACGGCGGCAAGCTTGGCCAGCTCCGAGGGTTGCCCTATCCGATGGCCGCCGATCGCAAGCCAGCTCTTGCTGCTCTCGGCCGTGCCGGCACCGGTGCCGATCACCAGCACGGCGATCAGCAGCAGCAGGCTGAACACGTAGAGGGCCGGAGCGCCCCACTCGAGCAGCCGCGGCGATGTCTTGAATGTGGCGTACGCCGCGACGATGCCGACGCCGAACCAGACGAACTGGTGGTACCAGACTCCCTTGGCCTGGGTGACGACATCGGTCTGGCCGGCAGAATACAGGACGATGAGGCCGTACACCATCAGGAGCGCAGTGACCCCCAGCAGCTGGCGGTCGACGCCCGCGTTCCTCATCGAATTCCCCGCCGCGCGGAATCGGCGCGAGGCGCTGCGCGGCCAGAGTCACGCGCGGCCGGTGGAGCGCTGTCGCCGATCACCTCGATCGGCCCGGGGCCGCTGTCGGCGACGAAGCTTTCGTTGGCGCGGACGATGACCTTCGCATCCGGCATGCTCTCAGGGCCAAGCACGTAGCGCCGAAGTGCGAGAATGATGTTGCGGACGATCATCGGATCGTGCAGTCCGACATTCTCCATGATGCCGCCGACGACGAGCTGCGGATTCTCGGCCGGCGCCATCGCAATGAACCACCGGTGGTCGAGGCCGTGGGCGTTCTGGGCCGTCCCGGTCTTGCCGGCGATGGTCAGAACCTGGCCCTTGCCGACCGTTGCCCGGAGGATATTCGACGCGGTGCCGGCCTCCGCGACCGCGGTCAGCGCCAGCCGCAGTCCGAGCAGCTCCTTCTCGTCGAGGCCGAGCGACCGCTCGGTCGTATCGGACGCGTGCACGAGATACGGCGTCCGCTCGATGCCCCCGCCGGCAAGCGCAGCGTAGAACTGGACCATGTTGATCAGGGTCTGGTCGTTCTCGCCCTGTCCGATCGCGAAATTGAGAGCGGTGGCGCCAGCCGCACTCCAGTTCTTGCCGTAGCGTTTGGTGAAGTAGTCGAGCGAGCTGGGATACAGCGGGCTCTGTTCACTCGGGAGATCGATGCCGCTCTTGTCGTGGAAGCCCATTCGCGTGCCGTCTTCCAGGAGGTTGCGAAGGCCGAGTTGCATGCCGACCTGGTAGAAATACACGTCGCAACTTGCCGCGATGGCTTCGGTGAGCGTCAGCGATCCGTGTCCGTCGTGCTTCCAGCAGTGGAATACGCGGTTGCCGTATTGGATGCCGCCGCGACACGGAACCGGCATCCGCGTATTGAAGGTGATGAGGCCACGCGTGAGCGCCGCGGCTGCCGTCGCGAGCTTGAACGTCGAGGCGGGAGGATAGCGTCCGTTGATGGCGCGATTGAGCAACGGGACGGCGGAGTCCCCGTTGAGCATCCGCCAGTTTTTGATGTCGATCCCGCCCACGAATACGTTCGGGTCATAGCTGGGCGCTGAATACAGGGCGCGTACTTTTCCATCCGGAGTCATCGCCACCATGGCGCCGCGCACACCGGCCGGCCAGATGCTGTCGATGTAGCGCTGCAGGCCAAGATCAAGCGTCGTTCGAAGCTGCATGCCGGCGATGGGCGCCATCGACTGCCCGACGTCTTCGCGCACGAGCCTCCCGCGCGCGTTGACCTCGGCATACCGGACGCCCGCACGGCCGCGCAGTACGCTGTCATATTGCCGCTCGAGCCCTGCCTTGCCGACCAGCGATCCGAGGACGGCATCCGGAAAACGATTCTGTGCCAGGTCCGTCTCGGTCACTTCACCCGCGTACCCGATCAGATGCGCGACCGCTCTCCCCTGCGGATAAAATCGCTTCGGCTCCGACTGGATGATGAGCCCTGGCAGCATGACGCGGTGCTCTTCCAGCCGCGAGACCTCCTCGAACGTCGCATTGCCTCGGACCACCACCGGCTGATAGCGCGCGTTCCGGTATCGGCGCATCGCCTCATCGACCTCGAAACTGTCAAGCGATACGACGCTGGAGAATCGCGCCAGCACGGCGCGCAGCGAATCGGGCGACGTCGCAAGCAGCTTGACCGAGAAGCCGGGAAGATTTTCCGCGATCAACTCGCCGTTCCGGTCCACGATCTCGCCGCGCGGTGGCTCGAGTGGAATCGAACGCAGCCGATTCGTCTCGGACTTCATGCGGAACTTGTCGTGCTGGACGATCTGGGTACGGAAGAATGCGCCGATAAGCACGCCGAATGCCGCGACGAGTATCCATCCTGCGCCCGTCGCGCGCCGACCGACCTGATACGCGTCGAAACCGTTCACGTCACATGTCCAGACTGATGGCGAACCACTCGCGGAACGCCGCGAAGAGCAGCACTCCGAATACAGCGGTGGTCAACGCCTGCAAGGGACCATACACGAGCAGCGCCGAGAGCAGTTGCCCCTGGGTCGTTCCACTCGTGAGGAGCACGATAACATTCCGCAGCCACACGCCGGTCGCAATCATTCCGGCAGTCACCAGCAAATTGTCCGCAAAGAAAACCGCGCGGCCCCACGCTGCGACATACGCAACGGCAGTGTGCGCGAGCATGCCCGCGCCGAAATGGGCCGGCGCGAGCGAGTCGGCGGCGAGGCCGGTGACGAGGCCGGCGATCGCCGCATCTCCCGGCCGGCTGCGCATGGCGTACAGCATCAGCGCAATCATCAGGAAATCGGGACTCACGCGCGCGTCCCAGAGCCGCGGGCGCACGTAGAAATGCAGCACAACGAGAAATGCCAGCACGACGAAGAGATGCCCGCGGCTCGCGCGCGCGGCACTCATCGGGCAGAATCGGGACGCACGAGACTGTCGCGGCGAGCCGGCGCGGGGCGCCGCGGGGTCGTGTCACGCCGCGGGGTGGTATCGCGCCGCGTAATGGTGTTACGTCGCGCAGTGGTGTCCCGTCGCGCAGTGGTGTCCCGTCGCGCAGTGGTGTCCCGTCGCGCAGTGGTGTCACGCCGCGTCTGCACCGAGTCCGGTTTGAGGCGTGGGCGCACAGGTGCCGGCGCCG
>JBDTQV010000003.1:0-26063 GCA_039932015.1 Gemmatimonadota bacterium
CCCGCGTAGCGCCGGAAAAACTCATACGTATTCCGGAGCGTGTTGAAGAATCCGCCCGCGACTTCGGGAATGCCGCGCCGGTCGAATCGCTTCGGCAGCCACACCTGACTGGAGGCAAGCAGGTACAGGCGAATCGTATCGGCGCCGAACTCCTGAATGGCGTCCCACGGATTGACGACGTTACCGCGGCTCTTCGACATCTTGAGCCCGTCGGCATCGAGCACGAGCTCGTTCACGATGACGTGCCGATAGGCGGGGCTGTCGAATGCCGCCGTCGCGATCGCGAGGAGTGAGTAGAACCATCCGCGCGTCTGGTCTACGCCTTCACAGATGTAGTCGGCTGGGAAGTGCGCCGCGAACTCCGCCTCGTGCTCGAACGGATAGTGCCACTGCGCGTATGGCATCGCTCCGGAGTCGAACCAGGTGTCGATCACCTCCGGCGTGCGGCGCATGCGCCCGCCGCACTCACAGGTCCACTCGTACGTGTCGATGAACGGCTTGTGCGGATCAAAGTCGGCCGGCAGCGGCGACCCCCAGCGCTCCGCCAGCTGGGCGTAGCTGCCGATGACGTTGACGTGCGTGCTATCGCGATCGCAGGCCCACACCGGCAGCGGCGTGCCCCAGTAGCGATCGCGCGAGAGTGCCCAGTCGACGTTGTTCTCGAGCCACTCGCCAAAACGCCCGGCGCCAACCTCAGGCGGATGCCAGTCCACGCCGGCATTGATCTCGAGCATCCGGCGGCGGAGCGACGAGGTCCGGATGAACCACGAGTCGCGCGCGTAGTAGATCAGTGCGCTCGAGCAGCGCCAGCAGTGCGGGTAGCTGTGGGTGTACGGCGCCGTCAGGTGCCAGCGACCGTCCTGCTTCAATCGCTGGATGATCAGGTCGTTCGTTTCGCGCGCAGTGACAAGGCGGCCTTCGATTTCCGGCCAGCTCGTTCCCTGGAACGTTCCGTCCGTGCCGACGGGCCGCACGAGTGCCAATCCGTGCTCCTGTCCCGCGGCGTAATCATCCGCGCCGAATGCCGGCGCCATGTGCACGAGACCCGAACCATCGTCCGCCGTGACGAAGTGGCCGGGAACGACGATGCGCGACACGGCGTCGTCCGGCAGCGTCACCACTTCGAACGGCCGCGCGTAGCGCAGGCCGAGCAGCTCGCGGCCAGCGAACGTGCGCACCGCGCCGATGTCGGCGAATGTGGGCGCGCCCTTCTGCCCGCTGCTGGGCAGCGACGCACGGGACGTCGCCAGCACCAGCCTGCGATCGCCGACCTGATACTCGCCGTACTCGAGTTCAGGATGCACCGCGACCGCGACATTCGACAGCAGCGTCCAGGGCGTCGTTGTCCACACGAGCAGCTCGCGCCCGGTCCCGTCGGCGAGCGGAAACGTCACGTACACCGAGTTGGTCGTAACCGTCTCATAGCCCTGCGCCAGCTCGTGGCTCGAGAGCACGGTGCCGCACCGCGGGCAGTACGGCAGCACCCGATGTCCGCGATACAGAAGGTCCCGTTCCCGCAGGCGGCGCAGCAGCCACCAGACCGTCTCGACGTAATTGTTGCTATAGGTGATGTACGGACGATCGTAGTCGAGCCAGTATCCGATCCGATCGCTCAGCGTCTCCCACTCGCTCTTGTAGCGGAAAACGCTCTCACGTGCGCGCGCGTTGAACGCGGCCACACCATACCGCTCGATATCGCGCTTGCCGGTGAGCTTCAGCTCCTTCTCGACTTCGATCTCGACCGGCAGCCCGTGAGTGTCCCAGCCCGCAATGCGCGTGACCGAGCGCCCCTGCATGGCGCGAAACCGGCAGATCAGGTCCTTGATCGTCCGCGAGAAGACGTGGTGAATGCCGGGGCGCCCGTTGGCCGTTGGCGGACCCTCGAAGAACACGAAAGGCTCACCGCCCGCCGTGCGTTCAAGCGTACGCCGGAATAGATCCTCATGCTTCCACAGCTCGAGCTGTTGCTGCTCGAGTGCGTCAGATGAAAGATCGGGCCAGGGCAGAAATGCCATCAGGTCACCAGCTCCACGACCAGCAATTGATCAAGGCACGGTCACGCCTGCGCGCGCTCGCCGAACAGCAGCGTTCCCAGCCGCAGCATCGTCGCGCCTTCCTCGGCCGCGGCGGCGAAATCGCCCGACATTCCCATCGAGAGCTCCGGCAGGGACCAGCCGCGTCCTGCCGCGACGTCCCGCAGCGCGCGGAGCTGCGCAAACGTCCGGCGCTGCGCCGATTCATTAGCGTCGAACGCAGCCATCGTCATCAGGCCACGAAGCTCGAGGCGATCGTATCGGGAGATCGAATCGAGCAGCGCCGGCAACGCGTCCGGCTCCACCCCGCCCTTCTGCGGCTCGCGCGAGCAGTTCACCTGCACCAGCACGCCCTGTCGCGCGCCTTCCGCCACCCGCTTTTGCAACTCGGCCGCGAGCTCGTCGCGATCCACCGTGTGAATCAGCGCGAAGCGCCCTGCCGCGTGGCGTACCTTGTTGCGCTGCAAGCCGCCGATCAGATGCCACTCGACCGCGACGTCCGCCGTTTCCGACTGCTTCGGCAGCGCCTCCTGGACCCGGTTCTCACCGACATCGGTGAGGCCGGCCGCCGCCGCAGCCCGCACGCTCTCCGGACCGTGCGTCTTGGTAACGGCGACGATCCGCACCGGGTGAGTCCAGCCGCCGCGCCGCTGGGCCTCGGCCACGATGACGCGCGCGCGGGCCAGCCGGTCGGCCAGGCTCGGGAATTCCATAACCATCAAATTTATCAGGTTTTGGGCCCAAACGGGAGCGTTTGGGCGACCGGATCAACGAGCCGTACCGGTATCCGGTAGCAGATGCCGTCGACGCATGGCATCCAGCGCAGCCCCGAGCGCCGGATTGGGCGAGAGGTGGAACGCGCGATCGAGGTTGCGGATGATCGCGGTCGAATCGCCGCGCTGATCGGCGGCGTTCGCGAGCTCGGTGAACGGTCCCGCCAGCGTGCGCGCGATCATGGCACTCGTCACGTCGAGCTCGCCCACGTTGTCGCCGAGCAGGCCCGCGTAGCGATAGGTATCCCATGCCAGGCGCTGCGTGATCTCGATGTCGACCGGAGGTCCGCCAAGGCTGCCGGTCCGACGTGCGTCGAGCGAGCTGTCCGTGGGCGCGGACTGCAGCTCGAACCCGATACCGCGCATCAGCACATAGCGGCCGAGCCCGGAGAAGGTCCGTCCGGTGGTGCTGGCCCAGACGATCGGGCGGTGTCCGATATTCTGCTGCACGATCCGCATGGAAACAATCTCATTCGGCGGCGGAAACGTGTTGGGCGGGTATGACTGGGTGAACGGTCCGAAATTGAAGGTGAACCCGGGCCGGCCAAGCGCGACGATCACCGACGGGTCGAACGACGCGGCAATTTCGGCGTCCGTCATCGTGTGAACGGGGATCGTGGGCGGGACGGCCGGTGCGTCGCGCCAGATGGCCGGAGCGCGCGACGCGTCGAACCGACGCGTCGGCATCTCGCGCAGCTGCCGGATGTACCAGTCGGTGTTCGCGAGAGCGAGGCAAACAACCGTCACGTCCTGGCGGATGCCTTCCACTTCCTGCGCCCACCAGACCGGGAAGGTGTCGTTGTCGCCGTAGACGAACAGGATGCCGTACGGCGGCACCGAGTTCAGGAGATCATAGGCAAAGTCGGCGGCGAGCCGCGCATCGGGCCCCTTCCGGGTCGCCGCCTTCCAGTTGCAGACGAGTGGCACCGCACCGAGCGCGAGCACGCCGGCGGCGGCGAGTCGCCAGGCGCGGCGCGGACGGTCGAGAAGCTTTCGTGCGATCGTTGCGAGGCCGATACCCGCCCACAATCCCCAGACGACAAAGCTGACGACGAAGAAGTAGTCGCGCTCGCGAACTTCGTGCTGCTCAAAGCCCGGGAAAAGGTCGTATCCCTGGCTCGCTCCCGGCCGGAAATTCATGTACGCGACGAGGCCGAGGCCGGTGACGAGGAAGAGCATCAGCAGCAGCCACCACGCACTCCGGTCGAGGCGGCGCTGCGCGGCGGATCCGCGGATGCCGAGCACGAGAAACAGGATCGTCGACATCAGCCGCGGCACCGAGGTCGCCGGCCCGACCGCGGCGAGTGCCTTCCCCCACTGCCAGTCGAAGTACAGCAGGTAATTCTCGAGCTGCAGGCGGATGATCGCGAGCGAGCGGCCCGGATTGTCCGGTCCATGGAGCACGGTGGGGTCATCGAGCGGCGTCCGAACCGGATACTGCGCACGCCGCAGCACCGCGAGGAGGGCGTCCCACGTGGCCGGCGCCGCCTCATTGAGCATTGGGCTCTGGCCAGCGCGGATATACAGGTACAGGTACGGCGTCATCCCGACGAGCGCGACGGCGAGCAGCGCGAGCCCGAACGGGAACACGCCGGCCGTGGCCGCGAATGCCGCGGCGGCCAGGAAGCAGAGCGCACCGACGATCGTGAGCGACGTGCTCCCCAACCCGCCGCCGATCAACAGCGCCCATACGCCGCCGACGAGCGCGACCGTCGCCCACTCGCGACGCCGTTCCGGCGCGCTCGCGGCCGGGGCAAGATGGATGGTCGAGGCAAGGAATGCGACGACGGCCGGTCCGACGAGGAGCGCCAGCAGGTGATTGCTGATCGACAGGCCGGCGAGGTAGATGATCACCAGAAGAATGCGATTGGCGCGCGGGGTTCCGCGCCGCGCGCGCCAGACGTGGCAAAGCCACGCCATCGCGGCAATGGAGAACGTCGCGACGGCGTAGACTTCCGTCTCGTTCGAATTCTGCCAATTGGTGAAGGTGAACGCACCGGCCGCTGCCGCCGCGAGTGCGCCGCCAAGCTGGAATGCGCCGGCCCGCGTTGCTGGGAGACCGGCGCCGAGCGGCCGGAGCGACTCGTGCGCCACGAGGAAGAAGCAGCCGGCGCCGAGCGCACTCATGAGCGCGCTCAGCAAATTGGTGCGAAAGGCGTACTCACCGATCGGAATGAGCATGGCCCAAACGTGTGCGATGAGCACGAACAGCGGCGTACCCGGCGGATGCGGTATGCCAAGAATACGCGTCGCCGCGATGAACTCGCCCGCATCCCAGAACGTCACGGTGGGAGCGAGCGTGAGGATGTAGCAGAGCCAGACAAATGCCGCGACCAGCGCAGCCGCGAGATAGGGCGGCGGCTCCCCACGTGGCACGGCAGTCGGAGGCGCGGTGATTGGCTGCTGCGACGGCGCGGACTGCGAACCAGGGGACCTGGGTGCAGCGGCTCGCCGGCTCACGCCGCACCTACCGCAGCGGCGAGGTCGAGTGCGGAGCGCGCGGCAGCCACGTCGTGTACGCGGAACAGCCGCGCGCCGCGGCTCCAGGCGAGCGCACACGCGGTGGCCGTTACGCCGTCACGAGCGTCCGGCGCCAGGTTTGACTCTCCCGCGAGGAAGCGCTTTCGCGAGGGACCCACGAGCACCGGACGCCCGAGCGTGTGAAAGGCGGCGAGCTGATCGAGCAGCAGCATGTTCTGTGGGATCGTCTTGGAGAAGCCGAGCCCCGGATCGACGACGATGTTCGCCGCCGGGACGCCTGCCTCGGTGGCTCGCGCGATCGACGTGCGCAGTTCGCCGAGGACTTCGGTTACGACGCCGGACGGATAGGTCGCATGCGCGTATGATGCGATCTCCAGAATGTCGCCGCGCGAGTGCATCAGCACGGCGCCCGCACCGGCGGCCGCGACGACCGCAGGCATTTCGGGATCGAGCCGGAAACCGGACACGTCGTTCACGATTGCAGCCCCCGCGTCCAGCGCGGCCCGCGCAACCTGCGCCTTGACCGTATCGACCGAGAGCAAAACCTCCGGGAGCTCCCGCGCGAGCAGCTCGATGACCGGTACCACCCTCCTGAGCTCTTCCGCGGCGGTCACCGGTTCGGTGCGGCCGGGGCGCGTCGACTCGCCACCGACATCGAGCACGACTGCACCATCGGCCACCAGCGTTCGCGCATGCTCGAGCGCCGATGCCGCATCGGAAATTCGGCCGCCATCGCTGAAGCTGTCCGGAGTGATGTTGAGAATGCCCATGAGCACCGGTCGCTCGAGCTGCAGGGGGGCGCGAGCGGTTCGCCATTGGAGCATGGGGTCGGGCGGAAGCGCCATCCCGATTCCCACCGCGAGCGCCTGCAGCGGCTCGGGCACGGTCCACGGACGCGCAAGCGCGCTGAGCCGTGCGTAACTGCCCGCCAGTACCGCCCAGTCTTCGCCAGTCACGACGTCCAGGCCGAGCTGTCCGCCAAACCGGACGAGCGACTCGAGCACGGTGCTGTCGAGTCCGGACAGCAGAAACGCGGCGGGTTGAATACCCCCCGCCGCGTCGGCCGCGCGCCCGGCGTCCCACCCGTGCACGCGGAGCGCATCCTGAATAGCCCGCGGCGAATGAACCGCCAGCGGGGTGACGATCACGCGCCCGCGGGTTCCGCCGGCGGAATACCGAGAATGGGCCCACGAGCCGGCGCCGGCGACGGGCGCGGCGGCGGGATCGGCGACGGTATAAGCTCACCCGGCGGCGGCGGGCGCGGCGGAAGCGGCTGGTTGTTGAACAGCTTCTCCATGTCCTCGCGGTCGATCGTCTCGCGCTCCAGCAGCGTCAGCGCGATGCGATCGAGCAGCTCGCGATTCTCGGTGAGAATGGTCCGCGCCCGCGCGTGGGCCTCGTCGAGCAGCCGCTTGACTTCATCGTCCACCATCTCGGCCATTCGCTCTGAAACTTCCCGACGCTGGCCGAATTCGCGGCCGAGGAAGATCTCCTGTTCGCGATCCCCAACGGCCATCATGCCGACCCGGTCGCTCATGCCGAACTGGGTCACCATCCGCCGCGCGATCGCGGTCGCCTGCTCGATGTCGCTGCCGGCGCCAGTCGTCACCTTCTCCGGCCCGAACACAAGCTCTTCCGCGACGCGCCCGCCGAAGCTGATGGCGAGCCGGCCGAGGAGAAACTCCTTCGTCATGCCGTAACGATCCTTGTCCGGCAGTGACGTCATGAGTCCCAGCGCGCGCCCGCGGGGCACGATGGTGACCTTGTGAATCGGGTCGGCGCCGGGAACCTTGAGCGAGACGACCGAGTGTCCGGCCTCGTGGTAAGCCGTGAGATTCCTGTCGTCGTCAGAGAGCTGGAGGCTCCGCCGCTCGACACCGAGCATGACCTTGTCCTTCGCGTCCTCGAAGTCGCTCATGTCGACGAGGGTCTTGTTCCGGCGGGCGGCGAGCACGGCGGCCTCGTTGACGAGGTTCGCGAGGTCTGCGCCGGCGAGGCCCGGTGTGCCCTTTGCCAGCGTCTCGAGCCGCACGTCCCCCGCAAGCGGAATCTTTCGCGTGTGCACGCGAAGGATGCCTTCGCGGCCGCGCACGTCCGGCGCATCGACGACAATCAGACGATCGAAGCGGCCGGGCCGCAGGAGTGCCGGGTCAAGCACGTCAGGGCGGTTCGTCGCAGCAATCAGGATGACGCCCTCGTTCGATTCGAAGCCGTCCATTTCGACAAGCAGCTGGTTCAAGGTCTGCTCGCGCTCATCGTGACCGCCGCCGAGCCCGGCGCCGCGGTGACGGCCCACGGCGTCGATCTCGTCGATGAAGATGATGCATGGCGCGTGCGCCTTGCCCTGCTCGAACAGATCGCGAACCCGGCTCGCGCCGACGCCGACGAACATCTCGACGAAATCGGAACCAGACATCGAGAAGAATGGCCGGCCCGCCTCACCGGCGACGGCCTTGGCGAGCAGCGTCTTGCCGGTGCCCGGCGGGCCGACCAAAAGTGCGCCCTTCGGAAGCCGGCCGCCGAGACGCGTGAATTTCTGTGGATCCTTCAGGAACTCGATGATCTCCTGCAGCTCGACCTTGGCCTCGTCGGCACCGGCCACGTCGGCAAACGTCAGCTTGGGCGTGCCGCCGTCGAGGAGCTTCGCCTTTGACTTGCCAAACTGAAAGGCCCGGCTCCCGCCCGCCTGAAGCTGTCGCAGGATGAAGAACCACATGCCGATGATCACGATCCACGGCAACGCGCCGATGAGGAGCGCGGTGATGCCACCGCGCGGCTCCTTGGCCGTAATCGGGATGTTGGCCTGTTCGAGACGCTTGAGGAACTCTTCACTATTTGCGACCGGCAGCAGCACCTTGAAGCTGCGCGCGGCGCGTCCCTCCTGGGTCACTGGCGTCTTGAAATCGCCTTCGACCCAGCGGCCGTCGAACACTTCGACATTCTGCACGTTGTTGCTGCTCAGCTGCTCGCTGAACGCGCTGTAGGAGAACTCCTGCGCGCCGCTCCGCTGCCGGCTCATCATGTTGAAGAGGGCGAGCGCGAGCAGGCCCACAAGGAGCCAGAGGGCCAGGTTCTTACTCAGGTTGCCCCAGTTGGCCTTTGGCGGCCGAGGCGGAATGCGATCTGCCATTTATTCCAAGTCCCCGATGAACGGGAGGTGTCTGAAATTCTCGGCGTGGTCGAGACCGTACCCGACCAGAAACGCCGGTGGTGCGCTGAACCCGACGAAACACTTGTCGGCCGGCGGCGTCGCGGCCAGATGCTTATCGAGCAGCGCGCAGATGGCCAGGCTCTTGGGCTGCCGCGCGCCGAGCAGCTTCATGAGGCGCTGCAACGTCTTTCCTGTATCAATTATATCCTCCACGAGCAGGATATGTTTCCCTTCGAGGTTGGTCTCGGGGTCGTAGAGCAGCCGAACGGTGCCGCTCGACACCTTGCCTGCCCCGTACGAGCTCGCCACCAGAAAGTCCACCTGCAACGGCCGCTCGATCTTCCGGACCAGATCGCTCAGGAAGATGAAGCTTCCCTTCAGCAATCCGACAACGAGCAAATCCCCATCGGGATAGGCGGCGGCGATCTCCGCGCCCAACTCGGCGACGCGGCGGGCGATCGTCCCTTCATCGAAGACGATCGACTTCATCGTGCGCCCACCGGTGCGGCGCAGTACTTCAGCGGTCCGTGGCATCGACACGCAGCGCCTCCGCGCCTTCCTGCGGGACCAGGGCGTCCGCCCGGCACACGCCGGGCAGCCAGACCACCCCACCACCTTGGGCTTCGAGAACCGGCCACGTTTGCCGCCGGCCGCGGGGCACACGCGCGTCCTGTAAACAACGTACGAGGAGGCGGTTTCCGTTCCCGCCGAGCGGCCGGATGCGCTCCCCGGCCCGAGCCGCCCGCAGGGTAAACGTCTGCGGTGGAAACCACGCGCTCAAGCCGGACCGGTCCTGGCGCGCCGGTGCCCTCTCGAGCGACCAGCGCACCGTCCACCCGCCCCACGCGAGCGCTCCCTCGTTCCCCGATACGATCGTCGCGGCCGGCGACTCCTGGTGCCGGTATATCCGGAGGCGCCCGAAGGTCAGCTCACCAGACCATTCGCCGCCGAGCGGCGCCGTAGTGCCACTCCTGCCCGCCCGGGCCAGATCGACGAGCCGCAGCGCTCGAGCGGGACCAAGCGAGCATCCGACGCGACGGGCAAGTGCGCGGATCAGCACTTCCGCCAAGCCTGAATCATACCCGGCGAGCGGACCGGCAGCAACGGAAATTGCGCCGGATTCGCACGCGATTTCGAGACCGGGAAGCAGATCCAGAACCGTATCCCAGGCCATGCGCTCGCCCGCCGCGAGCCTGGCTGTGCGTAGCAGATTCGGTACGAGTTCCGGAATCCGGCCCGCGAGTTCCGGCAGGATATCCGTACGGAGCCACGATCGCAGGTGAGCGGGATCCGCGTTCGCGGGGTCAGTCCAGGCTGAGAGTTTGCGCTCATGCACGTAGCGCGCCAGCTCTTCGCGCCGGAACGGCAGCAAGGGACGGACAACTCGCCCGTGGCGGGGCGCCATGCCGGCCAGTCCGGCGGGACCGGATCCGCGGAGCACGCGCATGAGGACCGTTTCCGCCTGGTCATCAGCGTGGTGCGCCGTCAGGATTGCTCCGGCCGCGTGCAGTTCGGCGGCGGCTTCGAGCCAGCGATAGCGCGCTTCGCGCGCATCGGTCTCCGAAGCGCCGGCGCCAAGCTGCAACTCCCCGAGCGCGAATGGCCATCCATAGGATGCGGCGAGTGCGCACACAGTTGCGGCGACCGCGCCGCTCATCGGGTGAATTCCGTGATCCGCGTGCCCGACGACAATATCGAGATGCAGGGCCGCTGACACGCGCGACAGCAGATCCAGAAGTGCCACCGAGTCGGGGCCTCCGGATACCGCCACAAGCACGCGCCGGTTCCGCACGCCAAGTCTCGCCAGCTCTTCGGTGAATCGCTCTGGCAGGTCCATACCTAAAGATAGTGAGTAGATTCCGCCGTTCCGCCCCAAAGCTCCTCAGCCAGGATTCAGGGATGGTCCGCTCCGGTGTACTCCGCTCGCTCGCCACTCTGATACTCACCATGTCCGCCAGCAGTTTTGCACGGCGGCCGTGAGCCCGCTCGCCGATTTCAGCTTCGACTATCACGACGTCACGTTGCGGCCAACGCAGCGGTGATATCAACGCTCATGCGAACGACCACCTCCGCCCTGACGGTCGGCCTGGCGCTGGTAAGTACGGCCGCGGCCCAGCGCGGGGCGCCGGTGGTGCCCGCCACGGCACCGGCGCTTCATCGCCTGATCCCGCCATCGCCGCAACCGGCCAGCTTCATCGCCGACGTGCCCAATGTCATACCGCCCGACGCGCAGGCGGCGCTCGACGCTCGGATTGCTGCGCTGCAGACAGCCGGTCGCGGAGACATTGCGGTGGCAATCATGGAGTCCATCGGAGATTACGCACCGGCAGAGGTGGGCGTCGCCCTGTATCGGACGTGGCGCGTCGGCAGAATCGATTCGCTCGGGTCGGCGCGGCTGAACCTCGGCGTGGTGCTGCTGATCGTGCCGAAGGAGCTCGCTCCCGATCACAAGGGTCAGTGCTGGATTACGACCGGCACTGGCGCGGAAGGCGACATCACCGATGCGGTGAGCAGCCGCATATGTCGCGATAGCATCATTCCGCATTTGATCCGGCAGGACTACGCCGGAGCGGTGGGCGCGGGAGTGGATGCGATCGGCGAGCGGCTCGCCCGCAACTCGGACCTCGAAGGGTCCGCGGAGACGTCCATCAAGCCCCGGCGCGAACGTCTCGGACCTCTCCGCGCGCTCGCGGCAATCTTCGCCACCCTGCTCGCCATCGCGCTCGGAGTCGTCACGGGCTTCCGGTGGCGTCGCATGCGTCCGCGCCGCTGTCCGACCTGCGGGCAGCGAATGGAGCGATTGAGCGAGTCGGCCGACGACGCCGAGTTGTCGACGGGGCAGCGGCTGGAGGAGAGGCTCAAAAGCGTGGATTACGACGTGTGGCGCTGTCCGCAAGGGCACGAGCTGGTCCTGCCCTATCGCTCGCATCTGAGTCGATATACACAGTGCTGGTCGTGCCACCTGCGAACGGTTGTGACCACGCGGCGCACCCTCACGGAGGCAACTTACGTGAGCGCCGGCCTCGCCGAGCACACTCGCACATGCAAGGCGTGCCACGCGGTGAAAGTCGAGCAGGTAGAACTGCCGCGTCGCACACCGCCATCGAGCTCGTCTTCGAGCGGCTCGTCAGGTGGCGGTGGGGGCAGCAGCTTCGGCGGATCCGGCTCGACCGCCGGCGGCGGTGGCGGCTCCAGTTACTGATCGCGTTTAGCACCCAGATTCGTATAGCTTGCGGGGCGAGGGAGTCACAGCGAACGACGGAGCAGCAAATGGAAATGCGACGAATTGGATCGCTGAGCGTGTCGGTGGTCGGGCTCGGCTGCAACAATTTCGGCGGGCGCCTCGACGCGCGTGCGACCGATGCGGTGGCGAGTGCGGCGCTCGATGCCGGGATCAACTTCTTCGATACGGCGGATATCTACGGCGACACCCGGAGCGAGACGTTTCTCGGGCAGTCGCTGAAGAACAGACGCGATCGCGTGGTGATTGCGACAAAGTTCGGCATGCGGGTAGATGATACGCGGAAAGGCGCGCACCCGGATTACGTGCGGCGCGCGGCGGGAGAGAGTCTGAAGCGCCTGGGAACCGACTACATAGATCTGTACCAGCTGCATGAGCCCGATGCGACGGTCCCGATCGGCGATACACTCGCCGCGCTCGACGAACTTGTGCGCGCAGGTCAGGTGCGGGAGATCGGGTGCTCCAATTTCTCCATCGCGCAGCTTCAGGAGGCCGAGCGTGCCGTTGCGGACGGCGCGGCGCGCTTCGTGAGCGTGCAGAACGAATACAGCCTGATTCACCGAGACCCGGAAGAAGGCGTGCTCGAGGCGTGCGCGCGCCTGGGGCTCGCATTCATTCCATACTTTCCGCTCGCTAGTGGGCTCCTCACCGGCAAGTACCGCCGGGGGCAGGCGCCACCCGACGGGGCCCGGCTGGCCTCGGGACCACGTTCGGAGAGCATGCTCACGGACGAGAACCTTGCGCTGGTCGAGTCGCTGATCGAATTCACGGAGCAGCGCGACCACACCCTGCTGGAACTCGCCATGTCCTGGCTCGCCGCGCAGCCGACCGTCGCGTCGGTGATCGCTGGCGCAACATCGCCGGAGCAGGCGCGCGCGAATGCACGGGCGGCGGAATGGCGACTTACATCGGACGAGCTCGCCGAAGTGAACCAGCGCCTCGGCGCCACAGCGGACCGTCGGTGAGGCCCAAGCCGGAGATCCTGCATCTCGATCGCGAAGACGTAAGCCTGGCTCGTGGAACGATCGGCCCATCGATCTCGGAGCTCACGCTCACGCACCGGCCCACCGGCATCACGGTGATCGGCCGAACGTCGCGTGCGGAGCCGAGTGAGCGGAAGCTGCGGTGGCGGCTGATGAAGGAGCTCGACAAGCTGGTACCGCGGGTATGATCGAGTAGCCTGCAGTATGATGTACTGCATAAAAGCGGCGCCCCAATCGCCGGCGCCGCCTTGTCTTGCGTCATGTTGGCGGCCTCCGGATATCGGCCCTGAGAGCGCGGCGTGGCGTTATCCCCACGAGATACCGCTCGCCCTCCACCTTGTCGTTCACGCAATCAATGAAGAGCGCCTCGGCGTACATCCCGAGGCTCTCGTGAATGGGGGTGGGAGACGCGTGGGGAACCGGATGACGCTGGACGCAATGCCGGTCGCATGCCCCCGCCAGCCCGTTCCCATCGCCGTGGCAGTTGCTCTCCACCACGGCGATGGCCACTAACTCCGCCCTGCGTCAAATCCCCGGACACCGCGTCGCGTCATAGAATTGCCGGGCCCCGTTCGCGATTTCCTGCCCATCGACGATCAGCGTGTTCCCAAACCCCGCCGGATGGCTGAACCACGCGTCGTCCCAACTCAGGTCACCGTTGAGCGCAAGCTGAAACGTCGAGGTCCGCAGATACGGCTGGACCGACAGACCCAGCGCGGTCGTGTGCCTGGAGAACGACACGAGCAGCTTCGCCTGGCAGATGTGCTCGATCACGTTGCCGCCGAAGGTCACATCCACGTCGCCCTTGAGGTCGGTTCCGCGCTTGGGGAACGCTGCGTGGACGATGAACCCGAACCGACTATTGGCGATCAGATTGTCGCGGATCACGGCGTGCACCGTGTTGTGCACGTTGGGCGCGTTCACCCCTACGGCATCCACCCGGATCCCGACGCCCACCGGCATGCGCAGATGATCGCGAACTTCGTTGTTCCGGATTTCCGCCCAAGTTTCAGCCGTAGCCGGGATCGCCAGCGCCTCGACGCCGTCCGGCACCGGCAGGTTCACGAAGCCCGATGTCACGATTCCCGGAATGCCGCCAGCTAGCAGGCGGTTGCCGCTCGCGCGGTAGGTCCCCGGGCCCGCGAGGCACACGTCGCAGGTGCCGGCCGTGCCGGCGAGGTGGTTCTCCAGCACATCGCCGCCGCCGGCGCGAAGGTCGATCGATTCGGTGAATCCGCCCTCGAAACGATTGCCGCGAATTATCAGCCCCGTCGCCCGCACGCCCAGTACGCCTTGCCCGCCGGCGTCGCTCGCCGGGTCGTGGCCCGACCGGAACACGAAGCCTTCCACCACGAGCCCGTTCCCTGCAGAGCCTCCGGGATGCGCGTTGGCGACGATCATCGGCATCGAGAGCCCATCCACGAACGACAGCGGCGTCGCCGGCGTCAGAATGGTCGCCCCGCTGCCGTCGCCCGTGCCGGTGGCGCGGCCGCTCGCATCGAGGCCCATCCGGAGCGCACCTTGGAGCGTGAGATCAGGCACGTCGACAACCAGCGGGAACGGCTCTTCATATGCATCGGCCGAGACGGCGATGGTGATGCGGCAGGCGGCCTTGAGCAGTTCGCCGCGCGCGATCCGGCCGGCGCGGGCGGCACTCAACGCACCGGAAATACTCCCGAAGTGCAGCCCATCGGTCGGCTGGCCCGGCTCGTGGCTCACGAGTAGCGTGGCCGCATAGTCGCCGTGCGCCAGATGCGCGGCGAGCGCCGGCGCGCCGACTTGCAGGATTGCGCCGTCGGATCCGGGTTTGTGGCAGACGGCGACCGTCCCAGCGGACCGATCGGCGCCCAGGCCTCCGCGCGCGTCGGTGGCGGTTGGTGGGTCGGCGGTGCAGGACGCGAGCAGGGCAGCGGCGGTGAGGCCGGCGGCGAGACTCGCCAGCGAATATTCGAACCGGGTGGTCATATGCGAAGGTCTCCTGAACGGGGGAGTGTGCAACGGCTCCCGGGACGCTACGTTTGACGTGTCCCCGACCCGTCACCTTCGCGTCCCCGGCTTCGGTCCATGATCGATTTGCGGGTGCTCGGCGCCCTCGAAGTCCAGGCGAACCGCGCCGGCGGCACCAGCGGCGCGCTCACCCAGCCCAAACGGCTCGCGCTGCTCGTGTATCTCGCGCTGGCCGAGCCGGCCGGCCTTCAGCCGCGCGACGGCCTTCTCGCGCTGCTCTGGCCCGAGGCGGACGACGGGTCCGCCCGCCATTCCCTGCGGAACGCCCTCCATGCGCTGCGCCAGGTATTGGGCGACGAGGCGATCGTCACCCGCGGCGAGGCGTACGTTGGACTTGACCTCACCGCGGTCCGGTGCGACGCACTGGACCTCCGCTCGCATCTCGCCGCCGGCCGCACTGACGACGCACTCGTACTCTGGCGGGGCGACCTCGCGCCCGGTTTTCACGTGGCGGGCGCCCCCGACTTCGAGCGCTGGCTGGAGCAGCGGCGGGTGGAGCTTCGCCGCGCGGTGCGCGCGGCTGCCTGTCGTCGCGCGCGCGAGCTCGAAGGCACCGGTACGGCCGAGGTGGATGCGCTCCGCCGAGCGATCCGGCTAGACCCGAGCGACGAGCCGGCAACGCGGCGCCTCATACACATCCTCGACGCGGCGGGCGACCGGGGCGGTGCCCTCCGGGCATACCAGGAGCTCGTCGCCTATTTCGCGGAGGAGCTGGAGACGGAGCCATCGGTTGAAACCCAGGCACTGGCGGCCAGCATCCGTTCATCCTGTGTGAGCGCGCCGCGCGCTACACCCACCGCCGCGGCGGTCACGCCCACGGTGGTAACCGCGTCTCCACCAATTGCCGCACCGCGCACTCGCCGCCGAGCCGCCCTTGTCTCGATGGCAGCCGGTGCAGTCGCGACGATCGCATTGCTCGCCGCGCGGGGCGAACCCTATTTCTCTCGCCACCGTCCCGCCGCGTCGCCTCCGGAGACGGAAGCCGAGCGTGCGGTGCTTCGCCTGCCGGCGCGATACCGGGCGGATACGGCGGCGTACAGCTCCTATCTGCGCGGACTGACGCTCCGGTTCCAGTTCCGCTTTACCGCATCGCGCGATACGCTCGCGGCGCTGGTAGAGCGGAACCCGCTCTATGCGCCGGCACTCGCCGGGCTGGCGCACGCATACATATTCGCCTTGCTCAACAATCAGACGGATGCAAACGAAGCGTGGCCGAAGGTCAGCGCGCTGGCGCGGCGCGCGATTGCGCTCGATAGCACCGCGGCCAGCCCGTGGCTCGCGCTCGCGTCCGAAGACATGTTCGAGCGGGTCGACCTGCGCGCCGCAGGCGAACGGATCGCACGCGCACGCAGGCTGGATTCGCTGGACCCGGACGTGGCTGGGATGCGGTCGGTCTGGTTCCGATTTCACGGCGCGATGGACAGTGCGGTGGCGGAGGCAGAGCTCGCGCATCGGCTCGATCCGCTGAGCCCACTTTTCGCGCACCTGGTCGGGAAACAGTTGTACTTCGCGCGGCGGTACGGGGAATCCAGGGTCGTGTTCGCGCAGATGCTGGCGGACGATCCCGGGTGGAAGCGGGGATATGAGGACTTCGCCGAGGTCTTTCGCGCCCTGAATCGCCCGCGCGACGCCGTGACGTGGTACCGGCGCGCGCGCGCCGCGAACGGCGATCTTGCCGCCGCCGGCGCGCTGCTCCCGGCCGCGACCGATTCGGCGGCCGCGGGGCTGCTGGCCGCCGATGCGCGGCGGACCATCATCCGGCTCGACCGGACCGTCCGCGCCGGACACACGGTGCCGGCGTCGCAGTATGCCGTCGCCCATGCTGCGCTCCGGGATACCCTCGCGACGCTGCACTGGCTCGACTCGATGTTGACGCGGCATGACACATATCTGCATCACATCCGGGTCGATCCGCGCTTCGATTTTCTGCGCGGCGATCCCCGCTATCACGCCTGGGAGGCGCGAACGCGATTGCCGCCGATCTCCCGGTGATTCGTCTCATCGGCAGCCATGCACGCGGTTCTCGAGCCGGCCATTCTCTCTTTCGGCACGCCCGTCGTGCTGGTGAGCGCGCTCAACCCGCGGTCGGTGGCGCGGGTGTCTGCGGTGAATGGTTTGGCCCGGACCACCGCTCCTCGCCGGCCCCACCGAACAAGCAGGTGATGGGCTACCGTCACGAGCCCGCCAAGTTCACCCACGCGGAGCTCACGCCGCTCGCATCCGATCTCGTACAGCCGCCGCGCGCGGCCGAGTGCCGGGTGCGCCTGGAAGCGGTATTGGCTCGAAGCCATGGCCTCGCAGAGGGTGACACGGAGCGCCGCGGCAATTTCGTGGCGCTCGAGGCGCGCGCCGTGCGTGTCCACGTCGATGAAACGATCCTGCTCGCGGGCCACGCACGGAACGTGCGCTAGCGTTGATACGGAGGTGCAAATCGTTGTGGAATCACGCGAGGATAATGCGGTAACTGCAGAGGATACAGAAGGTTACTTGAATAGCAGGGGCGGGACTCGAACCCGCGACCCCGGCATTATGAGTGCCGTGCTCTAACCAGCTGAGCTACCCTGCCCTGAAACGAGCGGCAATCCTAGCCCGCCCGGCGCCGTATCGTCAAGGCTCGCTGTCGGGCAGAATCTTGTAGACGAACTCGCCTTTGCCGATCATGCCGAACTTTTCGCGCGCGACACGTTCCTGGACCTTCGAATCGCCCTCCACGGCAGTGCGGACACGCTTCAGTGAGTCGACCGCCCGCTGCAGCTGCGCCACGCGTTCGGTCTCTTCTCGCGCGACCCGCTTGAGCTTCAGATGATCGAACACGCTGTATTCACCGCCCTCCACGGAGAAGATCGCCGCGGCGGCCAACGCGGCCAGTGCGATCCACCGGGCCGGCGTCACAGGGCGTAAAGATCGCGCCCTGGGTAGTGCGCCAGCTGATCCAGCTCTTCTGAAATCCGCAGCAGTTGATTGTACTTGGCGACGCGATCGGTCCGGCTCGCGCTGCCGGTCTTGATCTGGCCGGCACCGGTTGCCACGGCGAGATCGGCAATGAACGTGTCCTCGGTTTCACCCGAGCGATGCGAGATCACCACGCCGTACGCGCTGCCCTTGGCCAGCTCGATGCACTGCAATGTTTCGGTGAGCGTTCCGATCTGGTTGACCTTGATCAGAATCGCGTTGGCGACGTTGTTCTCGATCCCGCGGCCGAGGCGGTCGACATTGGTCACGAAGATGTCGTCGCCGACGAGCTGGATGCGCTCGCCAAGCCGGTCGCTCATCACGTGCCAGCCATCCCAGTCGTCCTCCGCGAGGCCGTCCTCGATCGACACGATGGGATAGTTCTGCACCCAGCTCTCGTACAGGTCCACCATCTCTTCCGCGCTGCGCCGGCTCCCGTCGCCTTTCTTGAAGACGTACTGGCCATTCTCCAGCAGCTCCGACGCCGCAACGTCCATCGCGATCGCGATGTCGGTACCGGGCTGGTATCCCGCCGCCTGAATTGCCTGCATGACCACGTCGAGCGCCGCTTCGTTGGACGGCAACATCGGCGCGAAGCCGCCTTCGTCACCCACGGCGGTCGACAGCCCCATCTTGGTCAGCACCTTTTTCAACGCGTGGAAAACCTCGACGCCCATGCGGAGCGCGTCGGGGAACGTCTCCGCGCCCACGGGAACAACCATGAACTCCTGCGCATCGACGTTGTTCGACGCGTGCGCACCGCCGTTCAGGATGTTCATCATCGGTACCGGGAGCACCCGCGCCATCGGGCCGCCGAGATAGCGGTACAGCGGCAATCCGCAGTCCTGCGCGGCCGCACGCGCGACCGCGAGCGAAACCGAGAGGATCGCATTCGCGCCAAGCTTGCTCTTGTTGGGCGTTCCGTCGGCGTCCATCATCTCGGCGTCGACGGCGATCTGATCGGCCGCGGACATTCCTTCGAGGCGCGGGCCAAGGACGTCGTTCACATTGCGCACCGCTTCGGACACACCCTTGCCGCCGTACCGCTTCGCGTCGCCATCCCGCAGCTCGGCCGCTTCGTGCTCGCCGGTGGACGCGCCGCTCGGCACCGCGGCGCGTCCCTGCGCACCGCTCGCGAGGACAACGTCGGTTTCGACCGTCGGATTGCCACGGCTGTCGAGAATTTCGCGGGCGTGCACTTCGATGATCGTGCTCATTGATGGCTTGGCTCGGGTGAGAACGGTGGAGCGAGGACGCGGGGCAACCTAGCGGCCGCCCGGAGAAGCGTCAACGCTGCGGAAGTGGTCGTACCCGGCCACGCGAAGCTCTGCGCCATCGAGGTCGAGTCGCACGCCCGATCCGGCGGCGATCCGTCCGACACGGGTGATGCGGGTGCCGGATGCGGCGGTAAACTCGGCGGCCGCGGCGTCCGCGAACCCAGCGGGCATTGCTACGAGGAGCTCATAATCTTCTCCGCCGGCGGCGGCGCGGGCGGGATCGACATCAGACTCCCTCGGCAGCTGCGCGACGGCAATCTCGACGCGAACGCCGGACGCCGCGGCGATGTGTGCGGCGTCCGCAGCGATCCCGTCGCTCAGGTCGATCATCGCATGAGCGCCGTGCGCGGCCAGCCAGCGGCCCTCGCGGATTCTCGGCTCGGGCCTCGCGAACGCGTTGCGTAGCTCCGCTCGCGGAGATGCGTTCGCCAGCAATGCATCGACCGCCGCGCCGGCGGCGCCGAGCGTGCCGGTGACCCACAGCGAATCGCCGGGGAGTGCACCCGAGCGCGTGACGGGTCGCTCAGCCGTGCCGACTACGGTCACGGCAATCGACCATGCGGGGCCAGACGACAGATCACCGCCGAGCACGCGTCCGCCGACAGAGTTGACCGCGGCGCCGATTCCGCGCATCACCTCGCTTATGTCGGCCTCCGAAGCCGCCGCAGGGCTCGTGAGCGCCACAAGCACGCCGACCGGCGATGCTCCCTCAGCCGCCAGATCCGAGAGCGCGGCTGCCGCCGCTCGCCACCCGATCTCTTCCAGGGTGAGCCACTCGCGCCGGAAGTGAACGCCCTCGACGCTCACGTCGGTGCTCAGGACGAACGCATGAGCGATGGGTGCCAGCACGGCGCAATCATCATCCAGCGCGGCGGCACCATCGCCCAGCTCACGGGCGATCGCGCGGATCCGGTCGAACTCCGGCCCGGGTCCGAGCGCGCCGACTGTCACGGCGCAATCGCGTCGAGCCTGAAGCGTGCGAGCCCGCCCGACGTCGCAACCCAGAGGTAGTCGAGGTCGACGGCGAGGTCGAACACCTGGCCGGGCACGTCACCGGTCAGCAGCGGCCGCAACGCGGGCGATGTCAGCCGCGCGTAGGCGATGCCGAGGTCGCCGCCGACCCAGAAGCCGTTCCCGCTGGCGGCAAGTGCGCGAAGCCGCCCGACCGTGGGCGAGAGCCGCGGCCCGAGCGACCATCCGCCGTGCGGCGCGCGCCACATCAACTGCTCTTCCGTCATCGCGACGAGCGTGTCGCCAAGCCAGGCGAGCCCGACCACCGGCACCTGCAGCGACGCGGTATTGAGACCTGGCGGCCTGACCATTGGGCTCGAATCGCCGATGGTCATCAGCAGCCCGCTGCCGGTTCCGGCCCAGGTCGTGTCTCCGGACAGCGCGAGTGCGAGTGCGCCGCTGGTGAACGATGGCGCGACACGACGAACGCGCAGCGAATCATCGATGCGGACGATACCGCGGGCCGTCGCGGCAGTGATGTGTCCCCGGCGTGAGACGATGGCGTAGACCCGGCTGTCAGGAAGGCCGGCGGCCTGATCGATCACGCGCACGCGTCCCGTTTCCGATTCCATCCGCGCGACGCCGAAATCGGTTGCGGCCCAGAGCGCGTCCGCCTGACCGACGAAGCGGCGGATCTGCGAGAACGGGAAACCGGTCGCCGCAGGACCCTGATGCACCTGAAAGTCGGACAGGTCGGATGCGACGAAGGTGATCCCGGCCTCAGACTGCGCCGTGCGATCGTTTCCGGCCCAGACGCCGCCCGGCGCGCTATACACCGCGCCGATCACGCCGCCCGGAAGTCCGAACGACAGGCGCTGCGGAATGGCGGACCCTTCCGGCAGGTAGAGCAACCCGTTGCCCGCGGTGCCGATGTAGACGCCGCGCCGATCGAACGCGCGCGCAGCGGCCGTGAAGCGCACGCTCCGCATCCGGTTGTCGAGCAGAATCTGTGCGCTGTTCGCCTGGAGTGCGGGCGAACTGCGCAGCAGTTCGGACAACGCGATTGGGCCAGCCGGACGGCCGGGCGGTGCGGCGGGAATGCTCGTGAAGCCACCGCGCGGCACTGCCTGCCAGCCGGCTGAGGTGCGGAGCAGAAGTCCCTGCGCGGGTGCATTGAGATCGAATGCGATCTCCTGGACGACTCCGGCCGCGGTACCGCTCGTCCACTGCTGCACGTCCGGCTGGTAGTGCACCCAGCCGTCAGGGCGCCCGAGCCAGAGCGAATTGTCGAGCGGATCGACCAGTCCGGTGAACACCCGCGACAGCAAGCCGGGCTCCGGTGGATCGAACGCGCCTTCCCAACGCTCGAACTGTGGGTTCCAGATCAGGAGACTTGCGGGGGACGTCGCGTAGATGCGATTGGATGCGGCCGCGACCGATGTGATCCATGTGAAATCACCGACGATCGTGCGGTCGGTCGGACGCCAGTCCCGGCTCGGGCGAGCGGTGGGCGTGAGCTGCGCCCCGGCGCCCGAGCCGACCACCAGGAGTACAGCTGCGATTGCCCCACCGTGTCGTATCATGCCGAAATCTATTGCCGTCAGCCTCGCGGCGGCGCCGGTAGCTCGAGCAGTACGGGTGGGCGGAGGAGTGGAGGCGTGCGTCGCAGGAGCTGCCACTCGCGCCAGAGGTCCGGCAGCGCGGCGACGACGTCTACGGGCCGCATGGCGCGAACGGTGTGGCGTCGAGCAGCGATATCGGCGGCGCGACCGAGCGCGTGGGCGCCGACAGCCGCCGCAGTCTGTGCATCGACGCTGTGCGCGAGCAGGACGCCGATAAGCCCGGAGAGCAGATCTCCGCTGCCGCCGGTGGCAAGCCCTGGATTGCCTGCGCCGATCGTCACCGTTGCACGCCCGGGCGACGCAACGACGCTCGGAACGCCCTTGAGCAGAATGGTTGCGCCAAGCAAATCGGCCGCCTCGGACGCGGCTCCCCACGGATCCGCCTCGGCGCCGGCCGCGAGCGCCGGGAACAGGGTGCGGAATTCGCCGGGGTGCGGTGTGAGCACCGCGGTCCGTCCGGCGAGCGCCGCACGCAGGTCGTCGATTCGACGGTGAAAGGCGACCAGTCCGTCCGCGTCGAGCACCACCGCCGAAGCACTCGAGATGAGCCGCAATGCAAGTTCGGTCCGGTTTTCGGCGCGCCCGAATCCCGGTCCGAGGACGAGCACGTCCGCGCGTCCGATGAGCTCGAGCGTTTCACTCCTCGCGGGACTGTCGAAATCCTGCGCGAGCGTCTGAACGTCAGGCTCTGCCACGTGCAATACATCGAGCGTCGCTTCCGGCGCAACGACATGCACCAGGCCCGCGCCGCCGGCGAACGCCGCGCGCGCGGTCATGCGCACCGCACCGGCCATTCCAGGCGCACCGCCGACGACGACGAGCCGCCCACGAGTGCCCTTGTGAGCGCTCGCGCTGAACGCGGTGACGTGCGCGGCAGCGTCGGCATCACGCATCAGCCAGGGCCACTCCGCCGCCGGCGGCGGATGGCCGACGTCGGCGATGACGACGTCACCGACTTCGTCGCGCGCCAGCAGGTGGCCGCGCCGGATTCCACCGAACGTGACGGTGACCTGCGCGCCGCCGAGTCCGTGCACGACGCCGGTGGCGAGGTCGACACCGGTGGGCCCGTCCACGGCGACAATCGGTACGCTCAGATCGGTCATCCGCTCGACGAGTGTTGCGATCGGGGCGCGCGGTGCGCCGCGAGCGCCAGTGCCCAGGAGCGCATCGATCGCAATGCCGATGCTGGGCCATGGTCCGTCGGGCGGCACCTCGCGCACACCTTCACGTTGCGCCTGGCGCGCGGCGGCGGCGCAGAGATCCGAGCGATCTCCCGCGACGGCTGCAACCCAGACGGGAATCCCGGCGCGGTGCAGGACACGCGCGACGACCCACCCATCCCCGCCGTTGTTGCCCGGCCCGACCGCCACGAGCACACCACGTGAAAGGGCAAGCGGAAATCGCGCCGCGACGACGGCCACAACGGCGCGGCCGGCCTCGGCCATGAGCGTGGCGCGCGCGATGCCTCCGGCTTCCGCCTGCGCGTCCCACGCGTTCGATTGTTGGGGAGTGAGAACCGGGATCGGATGCATGCGAGAGGGATGTTCCGTCTAGGCCGCTGAAACCGTCCGGTGCGCCGAGCGAGCAGGACCGTCGGCGGTCATGCTTCGGGAATGCCCTGCCAGTCGTACGAGGAGTCGAACGCGTCCGCGAAGTTGTAAACGGCCGCGAAATCCGATTCGCGATCGCCCGGCTGCGTCGAGAGCAAGCCGACCTCGACGAGCGTGAAGACGATGCGTCCGAAGTCGTCGGTGCGGGTGACGCCCCAGTGCGCGAGGACGGAACCGGCCATCAGACCGAACTGCTGGCGCGCGAAGTCGCGGCATGCAATGGCCAATTCGCCACCCGTCACGTGTCGCCGCACTTCGAGGTGTGACTGGAGGTATTCGATCGCGGCAAGCACGAACAGGTATGCCCGTTCGTGGTACACGCCGCCGCGCGCGCGAATCCGCGCAAGCACATCCTCCGCAAACTGCAGCTCGTTCACCGGCGTGCCCCCTGCTGATACAACGGAAATTCCTCGCTGAGCTGCACTACATCCCGGCGAACCGCCGCGAGCGTATCGTCGTCCGGATGGGTGAGCGCCCGATCGATCATGGCGGCGATGCGCTCCATTTCCCGCACACCCATGCCGCGCGTAGTGAGCGCCGGCGTCCCGAGCCGGATGCCGCTCGTGACGAACGGCGACTGCGGATCGTCAGGGATGGTGTTCTTGTTGACGGTGATCGCCGCGCGGCCGAGCAGCTGCTCAGCCATCTTGCCGGTAAGATTCTTGGGGCGCAGATCGACGAGCATGAGATGCGTGTCGGTACCGCCCGAGACGATGGCGAAGCCGCGCTCGACGAGCGCGGCCGCGAGCGCCTGCGCGTTGACGACGACGGCCGCGGCGTACGCGCGGAAGTCGTCGGTGAGCGCCTCGCCGAACGCGACCGCCTTGGCCGCAATCACGTGTTCGAGCGGTCCGCCCTGCGTGCCCGGGAAGACGGACCGATCCACCGCCTTCGCAAGATCAGCCCGACAAAGAATCAAACCGCCGCGCGGTCCCCGGAGCGTCTTGTGGGTCGTGCTCGTGACGACGGCCGCGTGCGGAATCGGCGAGGGATGCACGCCGCCCGCAACCAGCCCGGCAAAATGCGCCATGTCGACTAGCAGCGACGCGCCTACTTCATCGGCGATCGAGCGGAACGCTGCGAAATCAATGATGCGGGAGTACGCGCTGCCACCACAGACGATCATGCGCGGCTGCTCGCGCCGCGCCTGCTCCCGCACCGCCTCGTAATCGATACGGCCGGTCTGGGCATTCACGCCGTAGTGGACGGCGCGCCAGATCGTGCCGCTGTGGTTCACGGCCGCGCCGTGCGACAGGTGCCCGCCGTGCGGCAGCGACATGCCCATCAGCAGCTCACCCGGCTTGATGAGCGCCATGAACGCGGCAAAGTTGGCCTGCGCACCCGAGTGCGGCTGCACGTTCGCGTGCTCGGCACCGAACACCTGCTTCAGGCGATCGATCGCGAGCTGCTCGACCTCGTCCACCACCTCACACCCGCCGTAATACCGCTTGCCGGGATATCCCTCTGCGTACTTGTTGGTCAGCGGTGTCCCCATGGCATCGATCACCGCGCGGCTGGCGAAGTTCTCGCTGGCGATCATCTCGAGCCCGTGGCGCTGCCGGTCCAGCTCGCGCGCGATGAGCGCGGCAACGGCCGGGTCCGCGGTCCGCAGTGGCGCATTGTGATCGAGCGTCATGCAGCCGCCCGCTCGGTAACGAGGCGCTGCTTCAACGCGTATCCGGCGTGATCGGAGGAGATGGGAATGACCTCAGGCATGGAATTCAATCTACGCTATCGGTCGCCGCCCATCCACATCCGGTCGAGCCCGTTCACCGCGGCGATCCGCTGCTCGGCCCACCGGTCGGCGGCCTGAAACGACGGGATTCCGTCGCGGCGCGCAATTTCGAAGATGCGAGTGAGTGTATCGTAGATCTCGCCCGCCTTCTTCTTCGAGCGCTCCTCGGGCCAGCCACGCAGCTCGCCATAGACGTTGATCACGCCGCCGCCATTGATGACGTAGTCCGGCGCATAGGTAATACCCTTCTCCTCGAGGGCATGGCCGTGGCGCTCCTCGGCGAGCTGATTGTTCGCGCCGCCGGCAATGATCTCCACCTTGAGACGCTTGAGCGTGTCATCGTTGACGGTGGCGCCAAGGGCGCAGGGTGCGTAGATGTCCGCCTTCTGATCGTAGATGGCGTCGGGGGCCACGGCCTTGGCGCCGAATTCGTCGACGACCCGGCGAACCTTGTCCGCGTCGATGTCGGTCACGATCAGCCGTGCGCCCTCGGCATGCAGGTAGCGGCAGAGGTAATAGGCGACCTTGCCGCACCCTTGCACCGCGACAGTCTTGCCGGCAAGACTGTCGGAATTCCACCGGGCCTTGGCTGTCGCCTTCATTCCCATGTACACGCCGTACGATGTAATCGGTGACGGGTCTCCGGAGAGGCCCACCAGGCCGGCGACGTGATCGGTCTCGAGCCGCACGTATTCCATGTCCGCCGGGCTGGTACCGACGTCTTCGGCGGTGATGTACCGGCCGTTGAGCGTTTCGATGAAGCGCCCGTGCGCCCGGAACACCGCTTCACGGTCGACGCGCTTGTTGTCGCCGACGATCACCGACTTGCCGCCACCCAGATTCAGTCCGGCGACGGCCGCCTTGTACGTCATGCCTCGCGCGAGGCGCAGTGCGTCGGTAATCGCCTCATCGGTGCTGTTGTATTGCCAGAAGCGGGTGCCGCCGAGCGCCGGCCCGAGCGTCGTGTCGTGAATGGCGATGATGCCCACGTAGCCGCACGATGGATCGTGACCCAGGACCAGCTGCTCGTGTCCCAGGGACTGCATCATTGCGATAGTGTCCATCGTTGTGCGGCTCCGTGTGTGGTGATGGCCTTCTTGCGTGAGAACGGCGCGTCAGCGGGCGCCGTATTCGTAGAATCCCCTGCCGGTCTTTCGCCCCAGATATCCCGCCGCCACCATTTTCCGCAGCAGCGGACACGGCCGGTACTTGTCGTCGCCCAACCCCTTGTGCAGCACCTCGAGGAT
>JBDTQV010000004.1:0-22018 GCA_039932015.1 Gemmatimonadota bacterium
CAGGCCGCCCGTCAGCGTCTCCTCCGAAAGCTCGAAACCGTGCTTCGGTCACTCGACGGCCCATCGAGCACGGGCGAAGCGACGGTCACCGTCCGCAACGGCCGCTACGTGATTCCGGTGCGCCGCGATTCGCGGACGCGGCCGGGCGGAATCGTGCACGGTGAATCCGGGAGCCAGGGGACGCTGTTCATCGAGCCGTCCGAGGCGGTGGATTTCGGCAACGCCCTCGGCGAAGCCGTGGCCGAAGAGGAGCGCGAGACACTGCGAGTGCTGCGCGAGCTGAGCGATCTGCTCCGGCCCGAGTTGTCGTCATTGCGCGGCGCGTTCGAGCTGTGCATCGCCGTGGACGACCTCGTCGCACGTGCGCGCTACATGGTCGCTGCCAGTGGCGAAGTTCCCTTGGTGCACGAGGCTCCGGCGGCGACCACGGTTCGCAACGGGCGCCATCCGCTGCTGCTCGCCGGTGACGATCCGGTGATACCGTTCGATCTCGACCTGGACACCACTGAGCGCACGCTGCTCGTGAGCGGGCCCAACACCGGCGGAAAAACCGTGCTGCTCAAGGCGGTCGCGCTCGCGTGCGCGCTGGCGCAGAGCGGTATCGTCCCACCGGTCGGCGCGGAGACTGCGCTGCCTGTGTTTCGCCGCTTCTTCGCCGACATCGGCGATCGCCAGTCAATCGCGGCGAGTCTCTCGACGTTCAGCGCGCACGTGCAGATGCTCGGGCGAATTCTCCGCGAAGCCGATGACGCGACGCTCGTGCTGCTCGATGAAGTCGGCAGCGGAACTGATCCGGCGGAGGGCGCCGCGCTCGCCGCGGCTGCGCTCGTCTCGCTCACCCAGCGCGGTACCGTCACGCTCGCCACCACGCACCTCGGCGCACTCAAGAATCTCGCGGCCGACGTTCCCGGCGTCGTGAACGCCTCCCTTCAGTTCGACGCCGCCACACTCACGCCGACCTATCGCTTTCTCAAGGGCGTGCCTGGCCGCTCGTACGGGCTCGCCATCGGCCGGCGACTTGGGCTTCCCGCCGCCGTAATCGCCGACGCCGAGGCGCGTGTTCCGGATGCGGAGCGGAACCTCGACGCGCTGCTCGCCGCGGTAGAAACGCGCCAGCGTGAGCTCAGCGATCGAACCGCCGAACTCGAGAATCGCCTCGCCGATGCGGACGTGCTTGCGGGGCGGCTCACGGCGCAGCGCGACGCCCAGGAGCGCCGTGAACGCGAGCTGCGCCAGCGGGAAAAGGACGCCGAGCGGAAGGCGCGCGAGCAAGCCCGCGCGTTCCTGCTCGAGGCGCGGCAGCGCGTGGAAGAGGCGCTCGGTGCGGCGCGTGGGGCGGCGGACGACGCGACCGCTCGCGACGCCCGCCGCCTGGTCGAGGAAGGCATCCGCGCAGGGGGAGCAGCGCTCGTCGATGCCGAGGACAATGCCGACCAGGAAACAGCCCCGGTTGCGCCTCCGGGCACCCGCATCGAGCCGGGCCAGCGGGTCCGCGTTGCCACCGGGTCAGTGGGAGACGTGCTCGAGATCCGCGCGGACGGCCGGCTGGTCGTGGTCGTCGGCGCGATGCGCATGGTGGTGGATGCTCGGAGCGTGACGGCGCTGAGCGCGGGTGCGGCGAAGAAGGCCGCTGCGGCTTCGCCTCCGGCTGAGCCGCTGTCGAGTTCGGCGGTGCCGCTCGAAATCGACCTCCGCGGCATGACCGGCGACGAGGCCGAAACCGCGACAATTGCGGCGGTCGATTCGGCGGTGCTGGCCGAGCACCCCTATCTTCGCATCATTCATGGCATGGGAACCGGCGTGGTCCGCGAGCGCGTGCGGCGCGTCGTTTCGCAGGATCGCCGCATCAAGTCGTTCGGCTTCGCTGCGCGCAACCAGGGCGGGACCGGCGTGACGATCGTGGAGTTCGTCGCATGAGCATGATTCCCGAAGACGTCATTGACCAGGTGCGCGACAGCGCGGACGTCATCGGCATCATCGGTGAGAGCGTCGAGCTGAAGCGGAGTGGCGCCGACTGGCGCGGGCCGTGCCCGTTCCACGGCGGCCGCAACCGCAACTTCGCCGTCATCCCCAAGAAGGGTCTTTTCTACTGCTACAAGTGTCACGAGGCGGGAGACGTCTTCTCCTACCTCATGAAGCGGTTCGGCATGGACTATCCGACTGCCGTGCGCGATGTGGCACGGCGGTCGGGAATCGTGATTCCGGACCGGCCCACCCGCGAGGGGCCCGACCCCAACGAGCCGCTCTATGGTGCCGTGGCCGCGGCGCACGACTGGTTCGTCCGGCAGCTCGCCGGATCGCCGGAGGCGCGCACTGCGCGCGATTATCTGATCGGGCGTGGTGTCACTCCGGAAGCGACCGCGGAGCTCATGCTCGGCTACGCGCCCCACGGCAAGGCCACGCTCGATGCCATGCACACACTCGGCGTGACCGATGGCGTACTCCTCAATGCCGGGCTTGCGGCAAAACGGGATGATGGGTCGGTTGTGTCACGGTTTCGAGGCCGGCTCATCTTTCCCATTCACGACCAGCGCGGGCGCGTGGTGGCGTTCGGCGGGCGGATTCTGGGCGACGGCGAGCCCAAGTATCTCAATTCGCCCGAGAGCGAAATCTTCCGGAAGGGTCGGACGCTCTACAACCTGCACGCCGCCAAGCACGCCATCCGTAAAGAGGAGACCGTGATCCTCGTCGAAGGATATTTCGACGTGATCCGCCTCGCGCTCGCCGGTGTGGAGAACGTCGTCGCGCCGCTGGGCACCGCGCTCACGCACGATCAGGCGGCGCTGCTCAGGCGCTTCGCGCCGACCGCCGTGCTGCTTTATGACAGCGACCAGGCTGGCCTCAAGGCCACCTTCCGCGCCGGTGACGAGCTCCTGCGCCAGGCGGCCCGGGTGCGCGTCGCGACGATGCCACCGGGTGAGGATCCCGACACGCTCGTCCGAAAGGGCGGGGCAGCGGCACTCTCGGCGGTGCTGACGGATGCGGTCGACGTGCTGGAGCGGAAGATCCAGTTACTGGAGCGGCGTGGCTGGTTCGAGAATCTGGAGCACCGGCGCGACGCACTCGATCGGCTGCTGCCGACTGTGCGCGCCGCGACCGATCCGATCACCCGCGAGCTCTACCTGTCCCGCGTGGCCGAGCGTGCGGGCGTCGATAAGCGGGTGCTGGAAGCGGAGGTCGCACGGATTTCTGCGCGTGCGCCGATCGACCGGACAACCGCACTGCCGGGCGGCGGAGGCGGACGCGACCACGGTGGCGGCGACGGTGGCGCAGGCGGCCCGGGATTGTCCCGGAAAGATCCGCACGACGACGCCCCGCGAACGGCACCGCGCCTGATCGCCTCGCGCGACGAATGGGAGCTCCTCCGGATTGCTTTCTTCGGTGAGCAGTGGCGCGATCTCGCACGGGACCATATCAAGCCCGAGTGGCTCCGCGCTCCTGCTGCGCGCGAGCTCTACCTCGCCGTACTGACGCACGGACCGGCGCTTCTGCCGGGCACTGACATCGAGCTCTCCGAGCCCGCGGCCGAGCTCTGGAGCCGCGTGAAGAGCCGGCTGGGCGAGCTTGGCACGCAGAACATCCAGTCCATGTTCGATAGCGTGTGGCAGACGCTCGCGGCCCGTCCGCTGATCATGGAGTACGAGAAGATGCGTGCTCAAATGCTTGTCGCTACAGAAGATGAGAAGGCGGACCTCATGGTTCAGTTGAACGCGCGGCGGCAGGAGCTTCGAGACGGCTATCGGATCGCGTTCGACAAGTGGGCGTTCCGGAAGCACCGCCGGCGCCGGCGCGAGCAAAAGCCGTGATTATTCCGGCGTCGTTTCCGGCGCCGCCGCTCCGCTGGAGTGTCATTCCCCAGCCCGGCTCAGCGCAGGCGGCGGAACTCGCCGCACAGCTTTCGATCCCGCGTCCGCTTGCCGCGCTGCTCGTCCAGCGGGGGCACGGCACGCCGGAGGCGGCGCGGCGCTTCCTCCGGCCCGCGCTTTCCGATTTGGCCGACCCGCTCTCCCTCGCCGACATGGGCACGGCGGTCGGCGTCATTGCCGTGGCGGTACGTGACCGGCGGAAGATCATGGTCCACGGTGACTACGATGTCGACGGCCAGTCGTCGACCGCGCTGCTCACGCGCGCGTTGCGCGTCGCCGGGGCGGACGTCACCCCTTTCGTGCCGCACCGCCTCCGGGACGGTTACGATTTTGGCCCAGCCGGGCTCGCCGCCGCGCAGGCCGCCGGCGTGTCGCTCATCGTTACGTGCGATTGCGGTATCACCGCCATCGAGACCGTCGCCGCGGCGGCTGCCGTGGGCATCGACGTCATCGTCACCGACCATCACCTGCCCGGCCCGATCCTCCCGCCCGCGCGCGCCGTCATCGATCCCCAGCGCGCGGACGACCGTTCGGGGCTGACCCAACTCTGCGGCACCGGCGTCGCGTTCAAACTCGTGCAGGCGCTCGTGCCCGTTCTTGGCCTCCCGCCGCACCTGCCGCTCCACCTGCTCGATCTGGTCGCACTCGCGACCGTGGCCGATGTGGTTCCGCTGGTGGGCGAGAACCGGATCCTGGTGAAGCACGGTCTCAAGGTGCTGAACAACAGCCGCTGGCCCGGACTGCGCGCACTGATCGAAATCAGCGGGCTCGCGGGCAAGGAAGTGCGTGCCGGCCAGCTCGGCTTCATGCTCGGGCCGCGGCTGAACGCGGCCGGACGGATCGGTGATGCCGCCGAGGGCCTTCGCCTCCTCCTGACCGACGACCCCGCCGAAGCAGGCCGGATCGCGCGCCATCTCGATTCGCTGAATGGCGAGCGCCAGGCACTCGATCAGCGCATGCTGGATGATGCCATCGGGCAGGTGGAGCAGGGCGATCCGGACCTCGACACCGGGCTCGTGCTGAGCGCGGACGGCTGGCATCCGGGCGTGGTGGGTATCGTCGCCTCACGCATCGTCGAGCGCTACGGCAGGCCAACCTTCCTGATCGCGTTCGACGGCGACATCGGCCGGGGATCCGGCCGCAGCATTTCCCGCTTCGATCTTCACGCGGCACTGGTGGCGTGCGGTGATCTGCTGGAGCGCTTCGGCGGGCACCAGATGGCCGCCGGCCTCACCATACGTCGCGACCAGCTCGGCGCCTTTCGCGAGCGCTTCGCGACGGTGGCGCGGACGACGCTTACGCCGGATGACATCGGGCCGGAGCAGCGCGTCGATCTCGTCGTCGGTCTCGACGAAGTTACCCATGATCTCGAGCGGCTCTGCCGGCATCTGGAGCCGTGCGGCATGGGCAACGCGAGCCCGGTGTTCGGGGTCCGCGGCATTCGTCTCGCCGGCTCCAGTCGCGTCGGCAACGGGCACCTCAAGGGGGTGCTCGACGATGGCCGCACCCGCGTCGCCGCGATCGGATTTCAGTGGGCGGATCGCGTGCCTTGGCTCGGTGACGGCCTCGTCGACGTCGCGTTTCGCGTCGAATGCAATGAGTGGCAGAACCAGACCACGCTGCAGGCGCGTATCGTAGCGCTCACGCCGCACGACCCTGCGCGCGCGTGAGAATCGTCGCGGGCATCCATCGCGGGCGCCGGCTCACCGCCCCCGCGGATGACCGCGTCCGTCCCACCGCCGATCGCGTCCGCGAAGCGTGGATGAGCATCCTCGCGTCCGAGCTGCCGGATGCGCGCGTGCTGGACTTGTTCGCCGGCAGCGGCGCGCTCGGACTCGAGGCGCTGTCTCGGGGGGCCGCGACCGCGGATTTCGTGGAAATGCACGAAAAATCGCTCCGGGCGCTCCGTGCCAATGTGGACGCGCTGGGTGTGGGCGAGTCGGCGAACATTCATCGCGGAGACGCCGAGCGGTTCGCGGAGCGGCTGGCGCCGGGGGCATATGACGTGGTGTTTGCCGACCCGCCGTACAGCATCGATTCCGCGTCCCGGCTGGTCGCGCTCTTCCGCCGGACGCCGTTCGCGCGCATTCTTTCCGTCGAGCATCGCGCCGACGTGACAGTCACGGGCGACGACACGCGCCGCTACGGCGACACGGCCATCACCTTCTGCCACGCCCCATGACGCGAATCGCGATCTACCCCGGCTCGTTCGACCCTCCGACCCGCGGGCATGAGGATCTGGTACGGCGGAGCCTCCGGCTCGCTGACCGCGTCATCGTGGCCGTCGCGGCCAACTCATCGAAGCAGCCGGTTTTCACGGTCGCTGAGCGGCTCGACATGCTGCGCGAGGCGTGCGGTGACGATTCGCGCGTATCGTTCGAAACCTTCGAGGGACTGTTGGCGGAATTCGCCGAGCATGTGGGCGCCACGATGATCGTGCGCGGTCTCCGCGCGGTCAGCGACTTCGAGTACGAGTTCCAGATGGCGCTCATGAACCGCCAACTGCATCCCGCGCTCGAAACGGTGTTCCTCGTGCCCGCCGTGGATCTCACCTATCTCAGCTCGAGTCTCGTGCGCGAAGTCGCGCGCTACGGAGGTGACGTGTCCGCTCTGGTGCATCCGTCGGTCAGCGCCGCGCTCACGCGCCGCTTTGCGCAGTGAGTTTTCGCCAGGAGCTGCTCCGCCGGGCGACGGCGCGCCGTGCCCGCATCGTGCTCGCGGAAGGTGAGGATCCTCGCATTCGTGCCGCGGCCTCGCGACTTCGCGGCAGTGGAATCGCCGAGCCGATTCTGCTCGGCGGGCCAGACGGGGTCGCGCCGGCGGACGATCCGCGGCTGCAGCGGGTAGCCGAGTTTCTGCGTACGCGGCGACCCGACAAGGTGCACGACGGGGTGCACGCACTCGATCTTGCGTCCGATCCGCTCAACTTCGGCGCGGCACTCGTCGCACTCGGCGAAGCCGATGCGTGCGTGGCCGGTGCTACGCGACCCACCGCGGACGTCATCCGCGCGGCCATCTGGGCCATCGGCACGGCGCCCGGCGTGTCGCTGGTGAGCTCGTCGTTCTACATGGTGCTGAACGGTGATCGCGTGCTCACCTTTACCGACTGCGCCGTCGTTCCAATGCCGACCTCGGAGCAGCTCGCGCACATCGCGTTGGCCGCCGCGCGCGATCGGTCCCGGCTAGTGGGCGACGAGCCGCGCGTCGCGTTTCTCTCGTACTCGACTCGCGGCAGCGCCGCGGGTGAGACGGTCGAGCGCGTCCGCGGCGCCGCCGAAGCCTTTCGCGAGCTTGCGCCGGGCATCGTCGCAGATGGCGAGCTGCAGCTCGATGCGGCGCTCGATCCCGAGGTGAGCGAGCGCAAGGCGGCGGGCTCGGTGCTCGGCGGCCGTGCCAACGTGCTGGTCTTTCCGGACCTCGACGCCGGCAACATCGGCTACAAGCTGGTGCAGCGGCTCGCCGGTGCCGCGGCGCTCGGTCCGATTCTCCAGGGTCTCGCCCGGCCGATGGCCGACTTGTCGCGCGGCGCGAGCGTCGACGATATTGTCGAGGTGGCAGCGATGGTGGCACTGCAGACGAGTCCGACAGCAACCCCGGGAGCGGCGATATGACGTTCAGCCAGAGCAGGGAGCACAGCGGGGTACTGGTCGTGCGGGTCGAAGGCCAGCTTGTCGTGTCCAACCGGCAGGAGCTCAAGGACGTCGTCCAGCGGGCACTCGCCGCCGGCGACCGGAAGCTGCTGCTCGATTTCACCGGCACCGGCTACATCGATTCGTCGGGACTCGGTGCACTCGTCACCATTGCGAAGCAGGTGCGCGAGCAGGGAGGCGAGATGCGGCTTGCCGGCCTCAACGAGGACCTCCGGTCGCTCTTCGAGCTGACCAAGCTCGACACGCTTTTCTCCATCGCCGACACACCGGCGCAGGCGCTCACGGCGTACTAGCGCGCGAACCGCATGCCCTCGCGACTTCGATTCTGCGTACGGCGGTACCCGGCCGGCGACCCCGACGCCCGCACCACCGTCGTCACGCTCTCCGTTCCGACCGACATCGACTGCATCGAAGAGGCGGTGGCGCTCGTCACCTTCCATTGCCTTTCCGGAACTGCGGCGCGCGAGACCGTGCGCTTCCGCCTGCAGGTGGCGCTCTCGGAGGCACTCGCGAATGCGATTATCCGGGGCAATCACGGGGACCGCAGCAAACTGGTTCGCGTTCGCGCCGAACTCGGCGCCGACGCCATCAGGATTCACGTCACCGATGAAGGCGCGGGGTTCGATCCTGCGGCCGTGCCCGAGCCGCTCGGACCCGAAGGGCTGCAGCGCGCGAACGGGCGGGGGCTTTTTCTGATTCGCAGTCTCGTCGACGCGGTCGAGTTCAACGACCGAGGGAACTCCATCTGCATGATTCTGCGCCGCCCGTAGGGCGGCTCGACAACGTGCTCGACGGACTCGGCGCACTCACGGGTGCGCCGGTGCGCCTGTGGCGTTTCGACGGGAAGCGCCTTCGCCCGGCCACCGGCGGCGATCCGGGATGGGCGCCACCAATTCCACGCGGCGCTGGCCTCGTCCCGACACCGACGGGCGCAGCATGGCTCGCGCCCATCCCCGAAATTCAGGGATTCTGGCTCGAGGTGGGCACTGGCGACGAGGCGCTCGGCGCGCGCATCGGCGAGCGCGTGTTGCCAATCGTGGCGATGGTGCTCGACGGTGCGCGCGAGCGCGCGCTCCTCTCGGAAGAGCTGGCTGGGCGCTACGAGGAGATCGATCTCCTGTACGCCATCAGCGAGATTCTGGGCCGCACGGTCAGTCTCGACGAGGCGGCGCAGACGATCGTGCGGGAGGTGAGCGGCGTGGTGGGCGCACGCCGCGCATCGATCATGGTCGCCGACGAGGAGGCCGGCGTGCTCCGCACCGTTGCCGCACGCGGATTCACGCTCGAAGGTGACGCGATCGTCGAGATAGACGACGACTGCTCGATTGCCGCGCGCGTCTTTCGCGAGCGCCGGATGCTGCTGCATGATCCGGATGTGCCCGCTGGCGTCGTCGGCTGCGGGGAGGACCGCGGCTATCGCGGGAAGGCGTTCCTCAGCATGCCGATTACCTACGCCGCGCCGGGGGGCCCGTCGCGGTGCGTCGGCGTGATCAACCTGACCGACCGCATCGGCGGCGACCGGTTCACCAGCGGCGACCGCAAGCTCGTCGGTGCGATCGCGAGCCAGATCGGAGCCGCGATCGAAAATGGGCGCCTGGTGCAGGTCGATCGCCGGCAGCAGCGGCTGCAGCGCGAGCTCGAGCTTGCCCACGATCTGCAGATGCGACTGCTCCCCTCACCCTCCATCCTTCAGGGGGATGCAGAAGTGGCGGCGCTGTGCGTCCCCGCTGATTCGGTGGGCGGGGATTTTTACACCTTTTCGCGCCTCGGACAGCGACGTGTCGGTGTCATGCTCGGTGACGTGTCATCGCACGGCTTCTCGGCGGCACTGGTCATGGCGCTCGTGCTGTCCGCCGCTGGCATCCACGCCGCGACGTCGCTCAGCCCGAACGCCGCGCTCGCGGGACTGCTGGAGAGTCTGGAGGCCGAGCTCGCGACGACCGAGATGTATCTCACCGTGTTTTACGGCGTGCTCGACCCTGACGCGGGCCGCCTCGCGTACGCGAACGCCGGCCACCCGCACGCGTTCAGAATCTCGCGCGACGGCGCGGCCGAGCGGCTGCCCGCCACGGCGCCGCCGCTCGGGCTGGCTGCCGCGGAGGGGATCGAACGCGCCGAGGTGCCTTGGCGCCGCGAGGAGGATCTCCTGTGCCTCTGGACTGACGGACTGGTCGACGCACAGAACTTGGCGGGAGAAAAATTTGGCGAGGCGCGCCTGCTCGAAGCAATCGGGCACCGCCGCGCCTTCAGCCCCGACCAGATCGTCGGCGAGGTGATGGCAGACGTTGCCGCGTTCGTCGAAGGGCCGCGCGACGATCGTACGCTGCTGGTGCTCCGGCTCTGAATGGCGCGTACCAAGCGCCGCCTCGGCCAGCATTTCCTGACCGATCCGAGGATTCTCGCGCGCATCGCGGACGCGACCGGTGCGGCTCCGGGCGACACGGTGGTCGAGATTGGGCCCGGGCCGGGCGGATTGACCGCTGCGCTCGCCGCGACCGGCGCGCGCGTCGTCGCAATCGAGAAGGACGCGGACCTGGTCCCGGCGCTGCGAGCGCGTTTCCCCGGATCCACGATCATCGAGGCCGATGCACTCGAGATTGACTGGCGCGCGGCCGCCGCGCCGCCAGCCGGATCCGCGGGCGCGTTCGTCGTTGCCGGCAACATTCCATACAACATCACCACACCGCTCATCGACAAGGCACTGACGCCGCCGCGGCCCAGCCGGATTGTGTTTCTGGTCCAGAAGGAAGTGGCGGATCGCGTGGCTGCCGTTCCCGGCATCGCAAACTACGGCGCGCTCAGCGTAGGCGTGCAGGCGGCCGCGCGGGTAGAGCGGCTGTTTGGCGTGCCGGCCGGCGCGTTCTCGCCGGCGCCCAAGGTCGATTCCGCTGTGCTGCGACTGACTCCACTTGCGGACCCGCTCGTGGGCGATGCGGACCGGGCGCAGTTTCGCACGATGGTGGTTGGGCTGTTTGGATTGCGGCGGAAGCAACTGCTCCGCGCGGTCCGCGAGCTCACCGGCTGGAGCGCCGACCGCGCCAATTCGGTGTTGCAACGCGTGGCGATAGCGCCGGCTGCGCGCAGCGAAACGCTCGACCCCGCGCGCTTCGCGCAATTGTACCGGGCGCTCGTTGACGAAGGGTGGGAGTCGGGCTAGGTTTGTGAAACATTTCACAAAAACGGTCCATGCGCAAAGTCGCCGAATCCACCATCCGCCGTCTTTCCCTCTACTTGCGTTTTCTGGAAGAATTCGAGGGGCAGGGCATGGTGACCGTGAGCTCCGAGGCGCTGGCGGCGCGCGGCGGCACCACGTCGGCGCAGGTGCGGAAGGATCTCTCGTTCTTCGGCTCGTTCGGCAAGCGCGGGCTCGGGTACTCCGTGCCGGAGCTGGTGGAGCAACTCCGGAGTATTCTCGGCCTCACGCGCCGTTACCAGGTGGCGATGATCGGCGCCGGCAAGATCGGCAGCGCGCTGGTGCAGTATCGCGGTTTCCGTCAGCGCGGGTTCGACATCGTCGCGATCTTCGATATCGACCCGGCGAAAGTCGGGCGCCAGTGGAACGGACTCACGATCCTCGACATCGCCACCCTGGAATCGCACCTTGCCGGCAGCGGGGTGGACATGGCCGTGCTCGTGACGCCGGCGGAGGCCGCGCAGCCATTGGCGGACCGCCTGGTCCGGCTCGGTGTGAAGGCAATCCTCAACTTTGCGCCGGTGCAGGTCGCGGTGCCCGAGGATGTGGTCGTGAAGACGGTAAATCTCGCGCTCGAACTGGAGACACTGAGCTACGCGCTGACGAACCGATGAACGCTCACTGAAGGGCGCGGCTGGCTCGACCGCCTACCGCCGCCTGCCCCCTCGCTCTTACCTTCCCCGTCATGCCGCGCATCCACGTCACATCCGAAGTTGGCACGCTCGAGAGCGTGCTGGTCCACACGCCGGGACTCGAACTCGAGGCCGTGACGCCGGGCAATCGTGAAGACTATCTCTACGATGACATCATCGAGATCGACGCGGCGTCGCGCGAGCACCGTCAGTTCGTCGCCGTGCTCGAGCGCTTCACGCGCGTGCATCAGGTCCGCGATCTGCTGACGGAGGTGCTCGAGCAGCCGGAAGCGCGCGAGTTTCTCATCACCAAGACGATGGATGTCATTCCATCGGACGCGCTGGCGCAGCGGCTTGCGGCGCTCCCGCCCGCGGATTTCGTCAGTATGCTGATCGAGGGCACCGAGGAGGAGAGTGGGCCGATCTCGCGCGCGCTGAACGAAGTCGGGTACGCGCTGCCCGCGCTGCCGAATCTGTTTTTCCCGCGCGACATCGGGATGGTGCTGGGCGAGCACGCGGTTGTCGGCTCGATGCGGTACGGTGTCCGGTGGACCGAGGAGATGCTGATCAAGGCGCTCTTCCGGTTCCATCCCGACCTCGAGAATGCCGGAATCCTGTACGACGGATCCGAGGAACGCCGCAGCAACTACACGCTCGAAGGCGGAGACGTACACCACCCGCGGGCCGATCTCGCGATTCTGGGTTTCAGTGAGCGCACGTCGCCGGCGGCACTCGATCAGTTGTGCGACGTGCTGTTCAGCAAGGGCGCCGTCACCGACGTGCTGGTGGTCGTGATGCCCAAGGCGCCGACGGCGATCCATCTCGACATGATTTTCACTCAGGTGGACCACGATCTCTGTGTTGTGTACCCGCCGTATTTCGTCGGGCCGGAGCGGCTGGCTGTGTTGCACCGGCGCCGTGGGAGCGAGGCGGTGACCGAGATGCCCAACTTCTTCGCCGCGCTTCGCGAAGTCGGGCTGCCGCTCGAGCCGATCCTGGCGGGCGGCTCCCACCGCACGACGCAGGATCGCGAGCAGTGGAGCTCGGCCTGCAATTTTCTCGCGGTGCGACCGGGCCAGATCCTCAGCTATCGCCGGAACGACGCAACGATTGCCGAGCTCGCGTCGAGCGGCTTCCGCGCGGTTGAGTCCACCGACTTCCTGACGGGCAATGACCCGGTCAAGCCGGGCGAGCGCGCGGTGATCGTCATCGATGGCGCCGAGATGGTGCGAGGTGGCGGCGGACCGCGGTGCATGACGCTGCCTCTCAGGCGGGCCGAAGCATGATCGGCGTCAGCGCATTTCCGGACGGCACGCTCATCGAGCGCGTACTCACGATTCTTCGGAGCGGGCCGTCTCCCGCACTCCGGCTCTGCTGCACGGTGCTCGAGCTGCCCGGCGCCCCGGCGGCCGTCGCCGAACGGATCGTCGCGGCACTGCTCAGTGCCGATCCGCGGGTGCGTCAGCTGAGTGATGGCACCTGGGGACTCGTGGCCGAAGCGCAGGGCTCGCCGTTGCTGGAGGAGTGTGCCTTCGCGGTCGTGGACGTCGAGACCACCGGCATGCGGGCGACCGGTCACGACCGGATCACCGAGATTGCCGTCGTCGTGGTGCAGGGCGGGCGCCGCGAGGTGGTGTTCGATTCGCTGGTGAACCCGGGCAGGCCCATTCCCGCGGCCATCTGCGCCATCACCCACATCACCGACGCCATGGTGCGTCACGCGCCGCGCTTCCACGACATCGCCGACGCGGTCACCGCGGTACTCGCGGGACGCGTGTTCGTCGCGCACAACGCGCGTTTCGACTGGGGCTTCGTGACCGCCGAAGTCCAGCGCTCGCGTGACATGCTGCTCGACGGGCCGCGCCTCTGCACCGTGCGCCTGGCGCGGCGACTTCTCACCGGCGTGCGGTCGTGCGGGCTCGACAACCTGACGCAGCATTTCGGCTTCGAAAACGCGGCGCGCCACCGCGCCGCGGGCGACGCGCTCGTGACCGCGGAGCTTCTCTGCCGTCTCATGGCGCTCGCGCGGGAGAGCGGCGTTCGCACGCTGCAGGACCTCTCCGTGCTCGAAGCGAAGCGCCAGGCGGGCATCCGGCGGAAGCGTCGTGCGTCTCCCACGCCTCCGCGCGCGGACTCGATCGCCGAGGGCCCTGCGTGACCCTCGTCCATACGTTCGATGTGGGGTCGCTTCGCTGCCACACGCTCGAGGGCGGGCTGCAGCGTCTCGATGGGGGCGCGATGTTCGGCGTCGTGCCCAGGCCGCTCTGGGAAAAGGCCATCGCGCCGGACGCGCGGAATCGGATCCCGCTCGCGATGCGCTGTCTCCTCGTCGAGCACCCCGACGGCCTGGTCCTGATCGACACCGCGCTCGGCAACAAGGAAGATCGAAAGTTCCTCGACATCTACGGCGTCGAGAATGCCGGGCTCGAAGGCGCCACGCAGCTCGAGGATGCGCTCGGCGCCACCGGCTTTGTTCCCCGGGACGTACGCTGGGTCATCAACACCCACCTGCACTTCGATCACGCGGGCGGCAACACCACCCTCGATCCCGAGCTCGAAGGGGACGCGCGCCGCCACGTGCGGCCGACCTTTCCCAACGCCACGTACGTGGTGCAGGCGAGCGAGCTCGAATTCGCCCGGCACACGAATGAGCGGACGCGCGCGAGTTATTTCCCGCACAATTTCGAGCCCGTCGCATCGGCAGGCAGGTGGCGCCTGCTCGAGGGCGACGGCGAGATTCTGCCGGGCATTACGGCGCGGCTCACACCCGGCCATGTACCGTGGCATCAGGCGATCCTGGTGCAGGATGGCGGCGACACGGCGGCATTCGTGGCCGATCTCATCCCGACCACCGCGCACGTGCGGCTCCCGTGGATCATGGGCTACGATCTCGAGCCGCTCAGGAGTCTCGAAAGCAAGCGCGCGCTCCTGGATGACGCCGCGAACGGCGGCTGGCGGATCGTGTTCGAGCACGACCCGGACGTCGCGACGGCGCGGGTCGTCCGCGACGGCAAGGGCATGGCACTGATTGACATGGGCCCGGTAAGCCGCTAGGTTCTTCGCGTTACTGAAGCGGGGCTAGCGCCCCCACCCCCAGCCTGCGGATCGATGGCAGAGCGATCGGGTCCTGATCGAGAAGCTCCCGGCGCACTGCGCCCAGGCGGCTTCCTGTCTCGGGCACCCGCATCACGGCGGGTGCCTTTTCCATTGCCTGGCTGGAGGCGTCACCACTGTCCACGAACGATCGCGAAAAGCGCACACGCATCAATCGCATGATTCGCATCAGCCCCGTCCGCGTCATCACGGGCGATGGCGAGCAGCTCGGCGTTCTGCCGATCGAAGAGGCGCTCGCCGCGGCGCAGGAACGAGGGCTGGATCTGGTGGAGGTGGCGCCGACCGCTCGCCCTCCCGTCGTCAAGATCATGGACTACGGGAAGTTCAAGTTTGAAGAGGCGAAGGCGGCACGCGCGGCCAAGAAAAAGCAGCACGTCATTCTGCTCAAGGAAGTGAAGTATCGGCCGGGTATCGACGACCATGACTTCGACTTCAAGACCCGCCACGCGCGCGAGTTTCTGGGCGAAGGAAACAAGGTCAAGGTCACGATGATGTTTCGCGGTCGGCAAATCGCGCACATCGAGCTGGGCAAGGCGGTACTGGACCGGGTGGCCGCCGCGCTCGTCGATGTCGGCAAGGTCGAGATGGACGCGAAGCTGGAAGGTCGCAACATGACGATGGTATTGGGGCCCAAGTAACCTGCGGGCCCTCGGAAGCTCAACGGAGAAACGATGCCGAAAATGAAGACGAAGCGCGCGGCGGCGAAGCGCTTCAAGAAGACGGGGTCGGGAGCGCTGAAGCGTTTCCACGCCAATCACAGCCACATCTTGACCAAGAAGACGCGCAAGCGGAAGAATCGCCTCAAGAAGGGCGATGTCGTCAGCTCCGCCGACTATCCGCGTGTCAGCCGTCTGCTCAATACCTAAGGATCTCCGATGCCTCGCGTAAAGAATGGGCCGGCGCATCACGCCCGGAAGAAGAAGATCATGGAGGCCGCGAAGGGTGCTCGCGGCGGCCGGAGCAAGCTGTACAAGGCAGCGAAGGAGACGGTCGAGCGCGGCATGCGCTACGCGTATCGCGATCGGCGGAAGAAGAAGGGTGAATTCCGCGCGCTCTGGATTACCCGCATCAACGCCGCCGCGCGCCTGCACGGCCTGAGCTACAGCCGGCTCATGGCCGGGCTCAAGACCGCCGGCGTCGATGTCAATCGCAAGGTCCTCGCCGACCTCGCGGTCCATGATCTCGAGGCGTTCGGCAAGATTGCCGAGCTCGCGAAGGGTACGACCGGCGCGCAGGTCTGATCCCGCCCGCTCCGGGCTTCGCTGATTCAGCCTGGGGCTGCCTTCCGATTGCGGGCAGCCTCCGGCATTTTCGGCCCAATCGTCCTCTTCATCCGGGACCGCCATCGCCATGTCCGCCTCCGACCACTCCGCCGAGCTGAACGACCTGCGCGCGCGCCTCGCGCGCGTGCCGGTGCTGGATGCCGACGCGCTGGCGGCGGAGCACATTGCCGTGCTCGGCCGGAAGGGCGGAGCGCTCACCCAGAAGCTCCGGCTCGTCGCCGGCATGTCGGACGCCGGGAAGCGCGACTTTGGCGCCGCGGTCAACGCGCTCAAGCGTGATTTCGAAGCGGCGTTCGCCGCGCGCGCGGCGGAGCTTGCCACAGCGCGCGCGGCGCGCGAGGCCGCAGCCGTCGACCTCACGATGCCGGCGCGCCGGCGCTGGGCAGGAGCCGAGCATCCGGTGACGATCGTGATCGACGAGATCGTGGAGATCTTCCGCGAGCTTGGCTTTACCGTGGCGCTCGGCCCGGAAGCGGAGACGGAGTGGTTCAACTTCACCGCGCTCAACTTCCCGGCCGATCACCCGGCGATGGACATGCACGATACGCTCTACCTCGACACCCCTCCGGTGCCGGGAGAGCATGGCGGGCGCGTGCTGATGCGGACGCACACCTCGCCGGTGCAGATCCGGACGCTGCTCACCACGCCGCCACCGGTGCGTGTCGTGATTCCCGGTCTCTGCTATCGCAACGACCCGTTCGACGCATCGCACGCGCCCGCGTTCTCGCAGATCGAAGGGCTCGCCGTCGACGACGGTATCTCGTTTGTCGATCTCAAGGCAACATTGAGCCAGTTCGCGCGCCGGTTCTTCAGCCCCACCACACGCGTGCGATTCCGGCCGTCGTACTTTCCGTTCACCGAGCCCTCGGCCGAGATGGACATCGGCTGCCGTCTGTGTGGCGGGGGCGGTTGCGGGGCGTGCAAAGGTACCGGCTGGATGGAAATACTCGGCTGCGGAATGGTGCACCCGCGCGTACTCGAGCAGTGCGGGGTGGACACGGAGATCTACACCGGCTTCGCGTTCGGCATGGGCCCGCACCGGATCGCGATGCAGCGCTACGACGTGCCGGACATCCGCATGTTCTACGAGGGCGACATGCGGTTCCTCGCGCAGCTCGCCCCTGTGCCGCCGTCCTGAGGCCATCGGTTCGATGAACGTCTCCTCCAATTGGCTCGCCGAGTTTCTGCGCCAGCCGCTCGACGCGACCGATGTCGCGCGCCGGCTTGCGATGGTCGGTGCGCCCGCGGATGCGGTCGAGCCGCTGCATGCCGATCTCGCCGATATCATCGTCGCCCGGGTCGAGTCGGCCGTGCCGCATCCCAATGCCGACCGGCTGCGCGTCTGTCGGGTCGACGACGGGAGCGGATCGATCAGGAACGTCGTGTGCGGCGCTCCGAACGTCGAGGCGGGCCACCGCTATCCGCTCGCGCCGGTGGGTGCCACGCTGCCGGGCGGGCTCAAGATCGAGCGGAGGAAGCTTCGGGGCGAAGTGTCGGAGGGGATGCTCTGCTCAGCGCGCGAGCTGGGACTGGGCGACGACGCCAGCGGGCTCTGGGAGCTCGCCACGGACGCGGCACCAGGTACACCGCTGCTCCAGGCGATACCACTCGCAGATACGCGACTGGTGCTCGACATTACGCCGAACCGGCCAGACCTGCTCGGTCACAAGGGAATCGCGCGCGAGCTCGCGGCGTCGCTGCAGACGCCGTTTCGCCTGCCTGTGATTTCCGGTTCGGCTGGCGGTACGATGCCGGCGCCACGGCGCGAAGCGGCGGCGGCGACCGCGGGCGGCGTGCGGGTAGCGATCGAAGATGCAGACGGCTGCCCCCGGTTGCTCGGCGCGGTGATTCGCGGAGTGCGCGTGGGACCGTCGCCCGATTGGCTCCGGCGCCGTCTGGCCGCGGTGGGCGTGCGGCCCATCAGTAACGTGGTCGACGCGACCAACTACGTCATGCTCGAGCTCAATCAGCCGATGCATGCCTATGACCTCGCGCGTCTCCGCGGGCCGAGCGTGATCGCACGGCGCGCCCGGACCGGTGAACACGTCGTGACGCTCGACGGGGCAAACCGTGCGCTCGATGCAGACATGACGGTGATCGCCGACGATGGCGGTGCGATCGGCATTGCGGGTGTGATGGGGGGTGCGGGCACGGAGGTCAGCGAGCAGACGGTGGACCTGTTCCTCGAGTGCGCCTTCTTCGACCCGTCGCGCGTGCGGCGCACCCGCCGCGCACTCGGCCTGAGCACCGAAGCGAGCTATCGATTCGAGCGCGGCGTCGATCGCTGGAATGGCGCCGAGGCACTGCGCCGCTGCGTGGAGCTGGTGCAGACGACGGCCGGCGGAGCGCTCGACGGCGACGCCGTCGACGTCTGGCCGCGGGTGACCCACCCGCCGCGAATCTTCCTGCGTCCGGCGCGCGTGGCCCGCGTGCTCGGTGTCGACCTGCCGTGGCATGCACTCGAGAAGTATCTGGTCGCAATCGGCGCGACCGTCGTCTCCAAGCCGGATGACGGTCGCATTGCGGTGGATGTGCCGGGGTGGCGTCCCGATCTGGTCGAAGAGATCGATCTGATCGAGGAAGTCGCACGATTGCACGGCTACGAGGAAATTCCCTCCGAGCTGCGGCGGGCGCGCCCGGGCAGCCGCCCCGACGACCCGGCGTTCGGCCGTGCGCGTGAAGTACGGCGCGGGCTCGTGGCCCAGGGGCTGTTCGAGGCGTCATCATTGCCGATGACGGCCGCGAGTACAGCCGATGCCGTGCGCATGCTGAATCCGCTGTCGTCGAGCGAAGGATATCTCCGTGCCGGGCTGTTGCCGGGGCTCATACGGGCGGTCGAGCGCAACTGGGCGGCGCATGAGCGTGACGTGCGCCTCTTCGAGATCGGCACCGTCTTTCACGCGGCCGAGTCCGGCGGCGTCCCGGTGGAAGCAGTGCACGTCGCGGGCGTGGTGACTGGTGCTCGCGCGCCGGCGCACTGGACCGACCCCGCCGCGCCGGACGCCGACATCTGGGATCTCAAGGGCGCATTCGAGGCGGCGGTGTCACTCGCGTGTCCGGAGGCGGTTGTGACCGCCGATGGCGGCCGCCTCGTCGCCAGGCGAGGCGGCGAGCAGATCGGCCACGCGGAGCGGCTCACAGCGGACTCGCCGCCCTGGGCGGCACCGCTGTTCGGCTTTGAGTTGCTGCTCGACAGCGCGACGCGTGCACCACATGTCTATCAGCCGCTCCCGGCAACGCCCGCGTCCGGCCGCGACCTGACAATGCTCGTGCCCGATGAGCTACCCGTAGCGCGCGCGACCGAGGTGCTCCGCGCCGGCGGGGGTGCTCTCCTGGAAGATGTTCAGGTGGTCAACGAGTATCGAAGCGCCGCCTTGCCCGCCGGCATGCGCAGCGTCACGTTCCACCTTACCTTCCGGGCATCCGATCGAACGCTCGAAGCAGCCGAAGTCGACCAGGCCGAGTCGCGTTTGCTGGGCGTCCTTCAGCGCGAACTTGGCCTGCACCGTCGCGATCAAAGCGCCCCGGCGCCGGAGTGACCTCCGTGGCTTACACGTATGAGCGGCCCGATGTCAGGGCGCTGGAAGATCTGGAGCAATTGCTCCACCACCTGGCTGAGGAAGTGGCCGGCTGGCGCCGGCGCACACTCAAGGCTGAGGCGGAGCTGCAGGAGCTGCGCGCGCTCGGCGGCGGGGGCGGTGGGCCTGAATTGGGCCAGGCACGGCAACGGATCATCGAGCTCGAAACTGAAAACGGCATGCTCCGCCAACGGATCGATGGCGCGCGCGAGCGGGTGAAGAGTCTCTCGGGACGTTTATCATTTCTTGAGCAGGCGGCGGAGAGCGCGTCATGACCGCTCCCAAAAATGCGGTGCGGGTGCTCATTGGCGGCGAGGAGTATGCGGTGCGCTCGGAGCTGCCGCCCGAGTATACGCGTGAGGTTGCCGCGTATCTCGATGCCGCGCTCAAGCGAGTACGCGACATGCTGCCGATGGTGGAGTCGCACAAGGCCGCAATTCTCGCGGCGCTCGCCATCACGGACGAGCTCTTCCAGGCGCGGCGCAGCGATCGCGAGATTGCCACGCGCCTGGGCGCCGCGGCCGACGAAGTCGCGCGGCTCCTCCCGCCCGCAAAACGTGGCGCCCGCACCGGCGGCGCGGCGACCGAATGAGCGATACCGTTCTCGGAATCGTCGCGGGACTTTCCGCTGGCCTCGCCATCGCACTCGGATTCATTCTCCTGTACACCAGAAGCCAGCGCCGTTCGGCGACCGGCATCCTGGCGACTGCACAGGCTGAAGCCGATCGACTCCGCGGCGAAGCGCTGCGCGAGGCGGAGTCCTCCAGGGCCGCCGCCGCACTTGCTGCCAAGCTGGAAGCGCTCAAATTGCGCGAGGACGCCGATCGCGACCTGCAGCGGCGCCGCGAGGAGTTCGAACGGGTCGAGCGGCGTGCGGAAGACCGCGGCCGCCTGCTCGATCGAAAGGTCGAGGAGATCGACACGCGCGAGCGCGGGTTTGGGCGGCGCGAGGAAACGATCGGCCAGCGTGAAGTGGCACTCCGGACGCGCGAAGCCGAGCTCGAGCGGCTGGCGCAGGAGCAGCGAGCCCGGCTAGAGCGCATCGCCAACCTTACGGCGGACGAGGCTCGGCGCGAAATCCTGCAGCGGGTCGAGGACGAGGCACGCGGCCAGGCGAGTGCGCTCGCGCGTGACATCAAGGAGCAGGCCCGGAAGGGTGCCGATCGCGAAGCGCGGCGCATCATTTCGATGGCGATCCAGCGCGTGGCGGCGGAGCACACTGCCGAGAGCACCGTCGCCGCCGTGACGCTGCCAAACGACGAAATGAAGGGCCGGATCATCGGGCGTGAGGGGCGCAACATTCGTGCGTTCGAAACCGCGACCGGCGTCGACGTCATTATCGACGACACGCCGGACACGGTGGTGATCTCGTGCTTCGATCCGATCCGGCGTGAGGTCGCGCGCCGCTCGCTCGAGGCGCTCATCGTGGACGGCCGGATTCACCCGGGCCGCATCGAGGAACTCGTCGCGAAGGCGCAGAAGGAGCTCGAGACGCAGCTCGTCGAGCTCGGCGAGCAGGCGGCGTTCGAGACCGGCGTCAACGGACTGCATCCGGAAATGATCCGCCTGATCGGCCGCATGCGTTATCGCACGTCGTATGGCCAGAACATCTTCGATCATTCGAAGGAAGTGTCGTGGCTCGCCGGCATGATGGCGGCCGAGCTGCATCTCGATGTCGCGCTCGCAAAGCGTGGCGGCCTGCTGCACGACGTGGGCAAGGTGCTCACGCACGATCACGAAGGCACCCACGTCGAGCTCGGCGTCGAGATGGCGCGGAAGTACGGCGAGAGCGGCCCGATCATCAACTGCATCGAGGCGCATCACGACGATGTGCCGCACGAGAGCGCCGAGTCGGTGCTGGTGCAGGCAGCCGATGCGATCAGCGGTTCGCGGCCGGGCGCGCGGCGTGAGGCGTTCGAGAGCTATGTGAAGCGGCTCACTCGCCTCGAAGAGATCGCGAACGGCTTCAAGGGCGTCGAGAAGAGCAATGTTATCCAGGCGGGACGCGAAATCCGGGTGATCGTCACGCCGACCGAGATTGACGACACCGGCGCCGCCATTCTGTCCGAGACGATCGCGCGCAAGATCGAGAATGAGCTGCAGTATCCCGGCCAGATCCGGGTCGTCGTCATTCGCGAGACCCGTGCGGTCGATATCGCCAGGTGAGCGCACGGATACTTGACGGCGCGGCACTCAGCCGACAGATCCGCGCCGAGGTGGCGGCGGACGTGGCAGCACTCCCGCCGGGAGGGCGGAAGCCGGGGCTGGCCGTCGTGCTGGTCGGTGAAGATCCGGCGAGCCAGGTCTATGTGCGCTCGAAGGGGAAAGCGTGTGCCGAGGCAGGCATGCATTCCGAGACGATCGTGCTGCCGGCCGACGCGACGCAGGCCGAACTGCTGGCGACGATCGACCGGCTGAATGCGGACCCGGCCATTCACGGCATGCTCGTGCAGCTTCCGCTGCCAAAGCAGATCGACACCGAGACGGTGTTGCGCCGGGTGAATCCCGCCAAGGATGTGGACGGGTTTCATCCGATCAATGTCGGCAAGCTGGTGATCGGCGATCCGACCGGTTTTCGCCCGGCGACGCCCTTTGGCGTCCTCCAGATGCTGATCCGTTCCGGCATCGAAACAAAGGGTGCGCACGCGGTAGTGCTCGGTCGCTCGACCATCGTGGGACGCCCAATGGCCAATCTGCTCTTG
>JBDTQV010000005.1:0-20704 GCA_039932015.1 Gemmatimonadota bacterium
CTCTACGAGCGCGGGAAGGGAATTGGCCGGAGCGACGAGTTGGCGCACAAGTGGTATGGCGAGGCTGCCGCCGCCGGTGATCCGGACGCGATGTTCCGGCTGGGGCAGGAGTTCGAGCGCGGACGGGGCGTCAGGAAGGACCAGGCCACCGCGGTGCAGTGGTATTTAAAGTCCGCGACTGCAGGGTTCCTCCCGGCGCAGATGCTCGTGGCGGAGGCGTACGAGAAGGGACGGTACGATTTGGCGAAGGACAAGGCAAAGGCGCTGGAGTGGTATACGAAGGCCGCGGCCCAGGGAAGCAAGGACGCGGCGAACAAGGTGCGGGATTTGGCGAAGTAGGCCGATGATCACTCACAGGGTCATGCCCGGCGAGTGCCTCGCGAGCATCGCGGACCGATACGGGTTCACCAATCCACTCGTCATATACAACGATCCCGCCAATCAGGGGCTGCGGCACGCGCGGACCGACCCCAACGTACTGCTCGCCGGCGATGAAGTCGCGATTCCAGACGCAAAAATGCGAATCGTGACGGGCGCAACCGAGCAGCGGTATCGCTTTGTCGTGCACCGTCAGCCGGTATACCTCAAGCTGCGCCTCGTGAATCGCGACGGCAGTCCGAAGTCCGGCCTCGCGTACGCTGTGGAGTACCAGGGCCGTGTCGTGCACGGAACCACTGATTCGGGCGGCGGCATCGTTCACGAAGTGCCGCCGCACTTGCCGTCGGCCGAGGTTGTGGTGCGCGATGGGCAAGAAGACCGGCGCTATCAGGTCGCACTTGGGTATCTCGATCCGGTCGAAGAGCGCGAAGGCCTGCGGCAGCGACTTAAGTCCCTTGGCTATTACGTCGACGTGCCGGGCATTCCCGACGAGCTCCTGTTCCGCTACGCGATGTATGCATACGAACACGCGCACGACCTGCCGCCCCAGCACTATCCACCCGACCAGCAAATGTATCATAAGTTGCGACTGGACTATCGCTCGTGACCGGCGCCCCAACAGTGGTCGCGGCGAGCCGTCGATCGGGCGACGGCGACAACACCGTCGTCGATCCGCCGGAGGTCCGGCGGATCGTGCTCGCGCAGGGAATCCAGTTCACGCGCCAGGATATATTCGATTTCATCGAAGCCACTCGCGGCGACTCGGAGCTTACTCCGGAAAAGCGCGAGGTCCTGATCCATCGCCATCAGGCCGAGCTGTTTCCCGAGGGGCTGGCCGAGCGAATTCCGGGGCTGTTCGGCTACGAGCTGGGCGGCAAGCAATACGCGATGTATCTCAACCCCACTCAGAACGTGCTGTATTTGATCGAAGAGGTCGAGGACAAGGAGTCGTTTCGCCGTGCGCTGGAGACGGAGAATACGATCGTGGTCTACAACGGGCACGCGCGATACGGACGCGGCCCATGTTTTGGACTTCCCGGCGCCTTGCCTGGTGACGATTGGGAGGATGGGTCGGAGTCCGGGAGCCGTGGGCTCTTCCGAATGGGCTATCCGTACGTCGGCATTCCTGTGCACGACATTCTCGAACACGGATATCGCGCAAATCCACTCCCGGGGTACGCCTCACCGCCCGCAGCGCGGGACTCGGATCCCGAAATGCGGCCGTACCTCGGCGCCTTGCGCCGTCGCCGTGTCTGCGAGTTGCACCCCGATCCAAAGATGGTCGAGGCGCTTGCGGGACAGATTGGCGGGACGCCGCTCGGCGACGAACTGTACTGGACGTTTTTCACCGCCGGGAAACAGGGCCGCGAGTGCCACATCGTCCTCCAAGCCGGGTGGCGCGATACGACGACCGCACCGGCGGACCTCGATGCTACTGATCTGCGATGCCGCATGTTCTGTCACTTTGGGTGCAGCAGCTTCTCGCATAACTATCGCATCGTACGCATGCTGAAGGGCTGGCAGCGGAGCGGAGATCGGCGGCTTGCCTATTGGACGAGTGACGTGGCGCAGAATACAGCGTCCATCTGGTTGTACCATCTGCTCACATATCCCGCACTGCAGGCGGGCCAATCGTGGGAACCGCTCGCGGCGTACGCGATGCGGCAGACCAATCGTGAGCTCAGGGCGACCGGCTGCACCTGGCAGCTCATTTGACGCACGTCACGGGGAAAGGGCGGGTTGGATGACACGAGACGAGCTTCGCGAATCCCTGCTCGCAACCGGCCTCGCTGTTGCCGCCGGCGCGGCGGCACTGGCGCCGCGGGTGCGCAACGCAGCGAGCGCGCTGGCGGCTGAAACGGTGGCCTTGTCGGCCCATGCGGACGCCGCGGTTGCGCTCCGCGCCCGCATGCTCGCGGGCGATCTCGAAGAGTTGGCGGTCGATCCGCTGCTCACCCAGCCGACGAGCGGCCTCGCGAATGAACTCTGGCGGGCTGCGACCGCAACCGCCGCCGCCGTCCGTCTGCGCGCGCGGGTTGCCGAGCGGCTCCGTACGATGCTCGCCGATCGCCGCCCGGTTCCCGCGCCACTCGCTGATCCACGCCTCGAGGCGGCGTACGTGCCCCGTCGCGTCTGCGACGAGGCATACAGGCTGCTGCGCGAGCTGACGGCGAGCGAACTGCGAACCGACCTCGCCGCAAATCAGTGGACCTTCCTGCGGCTGCCGGAACCAGATCGGGATGCCGAAATTGCCGGCGCACTCGCCGGACAGGATTTCGCGCGCCTCACCGAAGACCTCGAGGCCTGAGCGGTGCCATCATACATGGTCGAGGTCAGCACGGAGCGGGGTACCGAGCGGCATCCGTTCACGCTTGACGATGATCGCGCACTGCGTCCGCAGGTGGTGCAGGTGCTCGAAGAGTTGCGGCAGCGAGGTGTCGTGCTGAAGGGCAACCGGGACGACGAGCTCGGTGCGTATTGGGGTGGCCAGCAGCTGGACCAATCGCTTCGCCTCTCAGAGCTCGGTCTCTCACCTTCCCGGCCGCTCGAACTCCGGATGCGCGTCCGCGAAGCGGCGCGACCCTCCGCCACGATAGATCGTTCCCTGCCGCGCGGCGTTCTCGCGTCGCTCGTGCTCGGCTACACCGGTGCGCTGGCCGCATGGCTGATCAGCGGCGTCTGGACCGATACGAATTCATTCGTTTCCTCCTACCTTCGCCTGGATCAGGCTACCGTCTTCCTGCTCGGCGGCCTGGTCGGCGCGGCGGTGCTTGGGGGTGCGGCCCTCCGGACCCGCGGCGCTGCGCTACTGGCGGTCGCCGCTGGCGTGGTACTCGGTGGCGCCGGCGCATTGCTCGGCGCCTCTGCCGTTCTATTCATTCCTGGGGCTGAGACTGTGCGCGGTTTTATCCTCGCGCGAGTTGCGGGATGGGCGCTGGCGGGCGGCATGACGTCGCTTCTCCTCGCCTGCTATGCTACCCGGTTCGACCTCCGGCGACTCGCCGAGAGTTTCGTCGTCGGCGTGCTCGCCGGAGGAATGTCCGGCGTGGTCTTCGCGCTTCCGGGACCATCCGAGTTCTGGCAGGCGATGGCGTTCTGCGTATTCGGCGCCGGCGTGGGCGTCGGCGCGTGCGGCCCCGCGCTGTGGCGCTCCGCCGCTATTGTCGAAGTGTGGGGCAAGACGCGCGTGCCGGGCATTTTGTCGCTTCGTGAATGGCCCGTGGCGGAGGGCGGTGCGATCGCGCTCGACGGAATGACGGTCGCATGCCCGGAGGGCCAGGCAGCGCTCTATCCGCCGCCCGGCGGTGTAATGGTGGGCGGTCACAAAACCGAAGCGCCGATCTTCCTTTCGGGTGCCCATGGTGTGGCGGCAGGCACCACGAACTATTACGTGCGCACCTCCCAAGGTGACGCATGAGCCGCGTTCCGGCCGTACTCGCCATGCTGGCGATCGTGCTCGGAGCAGGTCGTGCCAGAGCGGTGTCGGCACAGGCCGTCCCGCAGCAGTCCGCGCCCGCACCGTTGCGGCTGGTCCGCTGCGCACGCGGATCTGACCAGCCGTGTCTGGTGACGTCGATCGCGCTGAAGTCCAGTGAGGGGGTGCAGTTGAGTGACCTCGATTCCGTCACCGAGGCGCGCTCGTGGACCGGCGACCTCGCGGGGCGGAGACTTCTCGGACCGGGAGTCGCGGTGGCGGGGCGTGCTCATCCTCCGGTAAAGCTGCTTGTACTTCTCGACCGGAGCGGGAGCATGATCGGGGAGGGAATCGCATTTACCCGCCTGACGCTCAAGGCTTTTCTCGAAGGACTCGACAGCGCGTCGGTGCGGGTGGCGGTGGCCGGATTCGAGAGCCGGGACGTGGTACGTGGAATCCAGGCTGCGACGTTCGTGCCTCCGGCTGCAGCGGCCCGCGAACTTGCCGCTCTGGCGTCCCCCGATTCCGCCGCGAACACCGCGCTGTACTCGGCGCTGGTGGAGGGGAGTCGACTAGTGACCGCCGCGGCGGCCGCGGACTCGGGCTCACGGGGCGCGATTCTCTTCGTCACCGATGGCGTGAACGACGTGGGTCACAAGCGCGATGATGCCGGCCTTCTCGCGGGGCCGGATGGCTTGGCTCAAGCCGCGGCCGCACTCACCGCATCAGGTCACCGTGTCTGGATCATGGGGGTAGGACGCGGCCTGGCGATGAACGAGCTTCGCACGCTGGCTGGCCCCGAAGGCGACGCCACGGCCGTGGCGCTCGACCCGAACGCATTGGCGGCGCGCCTGTCCGTGATCGCACGCGAGCTGCGAGGAACGCGCGACCTCACTTTCGGGGTACGCGGCAACGACGCGGCCGTGCTTGCGCGCGCACCGTGGCGTGGCATCGCGGCTGCCTGGCGCGACGGTCGCCCATTCGTCACCCGGGGATTGTCATGGCAGCCGCCAATGTTCGCCATGCCGGCGTATCAAGGCGTTGCCGCTGCGGCCGCGCTGCCGCCGGCGGTGCGAGAAAACGTCGCTCGCGGCGCCGCCGGAGGGTCGGCGCGCGAGCTGATCGGCCTCTTGCTCGCGATAGTAGGCGGGGCGCTGTGGTTCGTGGTACCGCGCTATGTGTGGATGCGGCGAGCCATTCCCGCAGGGCTGGAGGCCGCCATTACCGTGAGCGCGCCCCGCACTGGCGCGGCGCCGCCCGCGGTCGAAGCGAGCTCGCTGCGCCGGGACGTTCAGGAGGTGCCGCCAAGGAAGGCGACGGACGTGACGGCAGAGTTTCCGATTCCAGCTTGATCATGTTGCGGGACGATCACCGAGGCTTCCATTCGCGCCGGTCTCGCTCCGGGAAGGTGACGGTGCAACTCCCTGGGTCCACGCCTTCGATGCGGACGCGGCCGAGATTGTCGAGCTTGCCGCCGATTTGATGACCGTCTGCGAGGGTGACGAGGTAGGGCTCACCGCGTAGGGGCGCGCCACTCCGGTCGATCAGTTCGATTCCAATCCAGTCCGGCTTGACCGGATCTGCGAGTACGACCGCGGCGATCGGTGCGCGCTCACTCGCCACCGCCGGCGTCGTTGCGGGCTGGCATTCGACACAGCCGCCAAGCGCATCGGCCTGTTGCTGACTGATCTTCATTGGCGTCGAAAGACAATACGGGGTTTGGCCGGTGGCACGGGTGTTTGCTCGAACCAATTTTGTGATGCGAACGTCACGCCGTAGGTCTCCGTGTCGGTCCACGCGTACGATGAGACCGGTCCAAGAAACTCGCTGAGCTGCGCGTGATCACAGCCCGGCAGCCACTTGGCGAGCACGCGCGGGTCGTAGAAGCGGAAATACCATGAGTCTCCATCTGGCGCCTCGATCAGAAGGAATTTGCGGAAGTGGGTACGCAACTCCTCGATCGGCGCATCCGAGACGGCAAAGATTCCCCACGGATCACCCCAGAACGACTCGGTGATCCACCGGAGCACGTCGGGCGTTACGCGGACAAGATACGGTGCGATAGCGGCGAGATCCGATTCCGCGCTTCCACGATACAAGGACATGGCGAGCTCGGGTCCGAGCTCGCGCACCTTGGCTGGCACCCGCGGTTCGTCGCACGCGTCAAGCACGGCGTAGAGTGCGCCGAGTCCGGCATCGGCCGCGAGCGTCGTAACGCTTACCACCCTGGTTGAGACGAGTTCGACCATTGCTTCAATATCCCGCGTGATTGGCTGACCGCAAGCGGTCTGGACGCAGGGCCCTCGTCACCGCAGATTGCCCGCTACTCACAACAGGCAGACGATGTTCGCACCGGTAGCGCGCATGAACGACATGCACATCTGCCCCATGCAGACGCCTGCGGTGGTGCCAATTCCGCACGTCGGCGGTCCCATTATGGGGCCGTGCGCCGTGACGGTGATGGCCGGCGGCGTGCCGGTTTCCGTTCTGGGTGACATCGCGGTCTGCGTCGGCCCTCCGGACATCATGGCGATGGGTTCGCTCACCGTCCTCGCCATGGGACTTCCGGTGGTCCGAATCAGCGACATGACCGCCCATATGGGAAACGCCGTGATAGGGCTTCCCACCGTCATGGTGGGCGACTCCGGCGGCGCCGGCAGCATGCAGGCAGCCACGATGAGCGCGGCAAAGGCCGGGGGTTCCGCGTTTGCCCGCGCCGAATGTGATGCCAAAGCGGCGCAGGCGGTCGTGACGCAGCCGCAGGCGGCAACCGAGACGAAGACGACCTGGGTCGAAGCCGAGTTGGTGGATGCAGCGGGCGCTCCAGTGCCATTTCAGCGAGTCGAGGTCCGCGATGCAGCCGGCACGGCGCACGTGGGATTCAGTGACAAGCACGGCCTTGTCCGGGTCGAGAACCTCGCTCTTGGACCCGTCAGCATCACGCTCCCCGACCTCGACGAATCGTCATGGAACCCGGCACCTGCCGGTGGGACGCGCACGCCATCGGCAGCGGGCACTGCCGATGCATCGGCGCCGCCCGGGACCGCCGCCGCGCTCGTGCCGCAGCAACTTCGTGTCGTGCTTCAGACGCTCGGTGGCAAACCGGTCGCGAGTGCATCGGCTACGGTGCGTCTCGGGCAGGCGGCGCAGGTCGTAGTCACCGATGGCAAGGGAGCACTCGAACTCGAGTTGCCGCCAGGGGTGGAACGGGGAGAGCTCGAATTGCAGGGTACCGGCACCATGCTGCACGGCATCACAATTCCGTTCTCGATCGGGACGCTTCCACCCGAGACGACGATCCTCGGCCAGGAAGCGCGGCTCAACAACCTCGGATATCGCGCCGGGACGTCGGGCGATCCGACGACCCTCGCGTTTCGCTCGGCCGTCGAGGAATTCCAGTGCGACGAGAAACTGACCGTCGACGGGAAGTGTGGTCCAGCGACGCAGGCCAGGCTCCGGAGCGTGCATGGCAGCTGACCGGGCGATCGACATCCCCGTGCGGGTGGCGGCCATCGTCGGCCGGGAGCACGCGACGATCCGCGAGCGGCTGGTGCCAGTCGCGTCAATTCAGGTCGATGACGTCCGGTTCGCGTTCGATTCCTCGTTCGTGCTGCCCGAGGCGCGTGATGAGTTCGGCTTGATCGATACGGTGCGGCGAGAGAATCCGGAGGCGCCCATGTCGCTCTTCGGTCATGCCGATCCGGTCGGTGAGGACGAGTACAACAAGATTCTGAGCGGGCGGCGTGCCCTCGCCATATTTGCGGTGCTGACTCGGCGAACCGACATATGGGAGCGGCTGCACGCCAAGCCGCACGGCCGCGATCGCTGGAGCAGCGACAACTTCGACACGATTCGCGAATCGCTCTCGCTGGCCGATGGCACTACCGGCGTTCCGAAATCGGCTGCAGACCGCGTGCGCCTCTACGCCGCGTACATGGATTTTCTCTGCCGAGACATCGCCGGCCGTCCATACACGCTCGACGTGAGCCGCGCGTTCCTCGCGGGCGGGTCGGACACAGACGGCAAAGGCGACATCCAGGGATGCGGCGAGTTCAATCCCGAGATCATTTTCTCGCGGGACCAGCAAGCTACGTTTGCGCGCGAGCCCGAGAGCGCGGGGGGCGGCAAGCCGGTGCGAGATGCGGCAAACGCGCCAAACCGACGGGTCGTCGCGCTCTTCTTCACGCCAGGTTCGCGGGTCGATCCGAAGACCTGGCCGTGCCCACGAGCGCTCGAGAGCACCGCGGCGTGCCGGAAACGCCTCTGGTCCGACGCGAATCGCCGTCGCGCGCCGGGCGACGTGACTCGCGAGCAGGCGCAGACGAAGGACACGTTCGCCTGCCGCTTCTACGACCGGATCGCCGGCAGCGTTCCCGGCCCGCGCCTGACCCGGCGGAATGTCTTTCAGTATGGCGTCCCGATGGGTACGGACGCGCCGTTTTCAGCTCAGGCCACGTTTCGCATCGTGAGCGAAGACAACATTCAGGCGCGCACATTCGCCGAGGCCGACGGGTTTATCGCCGGAAAACACCGCGTGTTCGTCTTCACCCGGGTGCGGCCTGGCATCCGGTATCGCGGGGAAGTCGTCGACGGAGGGCTCACATTCGAAATGTTCAGCTTCACCGACCTGAGTCGCGTGCTCGACCCGGCTGACTCGCTCAACTTCCTCCAGCTGTCGCAGCCGCCCGCGCTGCAGGCACTGCCGGCGCCTCCGCCGGCAAACTTCCGTCCCTTCGCCGGCCCCGACGACGCCGTCGACTTCACTGCGGTGGACGACGCAGCCGTCACCCGAGACCCAATTACGACGGCGCGCATCGTATGACGTTTCGCTGATGGCGATTTTCATCGTCGTGCGGGTCATGGACACGGCCTATGCGCAACTCGACGGCGCAAAGGTGCAATTCAAACTCGCCGCCGGCGCGTTCGTGACCCTGCAGCCGACCAGTATCGACGGCGCGATCGGCCATGAGACTCGTGTCGACGCATTACCGGGCACCACGACCTCGTGTACCGTGCTGGTGACCCGTCCGGGCTCGTTTCCGGTTCAGCAGGATCTGCTGCTGAGTACGACCGAGAGTCCGTCTTCGCTGGCGTTCGACGGTGTACAGCAGCTGAACGTCCGCAACATCGACCGCCACTCGCGCGATACCGGCGACGTATCGTTCAACGTCTTCGTGGTGCCCGGGGAGTTGCGTGATGCCACCAGTGACGTGACGCCCGTATTCTCCCAGACGCCGCCGAGGTTTCCGCCACCGCAGCAGGCCCAGCGGCGGCCCGCAATCGTGACGCCGATCCTGGACCCGCGGCGCGTGCAGAACGTCCTCGATATGGACCGGATCATTCTGAGCTCCGCGGCAAATCCCGGCACCGCGCAGCACAGGCCCACGACGGCGAAGCTTGCGGGGCAGCTGTTTTTCGTGGAGCGCACGACGATTCCAAAGCTACTGGGGGTCTATGTCCCACAGGGACTTGGCTTCCTCAAGCAGGTGTCGACGAAGACGAAGGCCCCCATCCCGCGCGCGTACCACCTGTTTTTTCATCCGTCAATTCCCGATCACTTTACCGAGCCATACCCGTTCAGCTACAGCTACATCGACCTCGCCGCCCGGTACCTGCGCTACGATCAGCACTGGGCCATCGGCAAGGAGCTCATGTACCAGCACGAAGCGTCGCAGAAGCGGTGCATTCTCGTCTTTCCAGTCGGCGCGAAGGGCACGGGGTTCGGGACGCTCGCTACGCAGCGCAACGTCCTGAAGCTGCTGCAGGAGCTCAACTACTTCATCCAGCGCATGGTGGGCGTGTCGGTGCCCTCACAACCCGAGCCGGTGGCCCACCTGGCGGTGTCAGGTTTCAGCGCCGGCATTCGGCAGGTGCTCAGCACGTTGTCGCAGGATCGTGTTACCAAATTCAACGACGAGGTGCTGCGCGAGGTGTACAGTTTCGATGGAATCTTTGTTCAGCGGGGACCCGACGGAAAAACCGAAGTACTCGACGTCGCGTCGACGGATGCGTGCTGCGCGGCCATGCGGGGGTGGTTTCGGGGCGGCCGCGATGGCCGCGCGATTCGTGTCTACTCGCAGGGACGGATCTGGTTCGATCGGCTGAAAGATGTTTTTCCCGGTGCCACGCTCGTTCAGGGTCGAGATGGCGCGCTCGAGATGACGTCGGCGCAGAACACCATCCTCTTCGCGCCGTCAGTCTTCTGGAACGGCCTGAACGAGCCGCTGCGATCCCAGGCAGTCAGCGGAAACCCAAAGGAACTCTACAAATCGGTGCACCAGTTCATCCCCGCGATGCTGGTGCAGCATGCCATCAAGCTCAACAACATGGGCTGACGGGCCAAACCCCCGCACCGACCGGCGACCGGCGACCGGCGACCGGCGAGCCGCGGAACGCGCGCGCTATGGCTGCGCGGTAACCGTCACCTGATACCGAATCAGGTAATCGATCTTGTCGCGATGATAGACCAGATTTGCCATCCGTCCGATCACCTCGGTCTCGTACGCAGTGAGCTGGCACTGCTTCGTGCGCCCGAGTCCCACCTCCCGGATCACCGCGTCGACCGTCAGCGGGTTTGGCGTGTCCGTTGCGTCATTCGTGCGCCCAAAGGCCTGCGCTCGAAAGACATTCGGATCGATGAGTCCGAGCGGATCGTTCGCATCCAGTGCGTGTGTCGCCATACGCAAAAACATCGCGCGCGCGACGATCGACGCGCGGGCCTTCTGCCGGGCGGACGTATCGGCCGCCGTATCGAGATCGCGCCGCCACTCGACCGGCCGGCCGATGAACGGCACCTGGATCGTCTCCGGGGGCTGCGATGGGCTGGTGCGGACGGTGACCGGTGCCGGCCCGCGCAGCATTCGATCGCTCAGAAAATCCGTCGTTAGCGTTTTCAGTACGGCCGGAACCGCGTCGTTCGGCACGTTGCCGTGCTGGCGGTCCGGCGGAAGTTCCATGATGTCGCCGAGGCCGTCCTGCTCCATGCCATGAACGCTGACGCTGATGGTATCGTCGAGCGCGAGGAATAGCGTGACGGTGCGGTTGAGCGGCAGCGAGCCGTTCCGGCCGATTTCGTTGGTCTTGTCCTTGTCCTTGCCGGCGCCCGGCTCTTTGCCGTCCGCGTAGTAGAGCCAGCGCCCATTGACGCCGATGTTGACGCGCCACTCGGGATTGCCGAAATCATCATGCTTCTCGGTGACGACGATCCGGTCGAGCCGGACCGTCACTACGAAGACTCTGCGTGCGAGGGTCCGGGCGACGTCGTGCCAGCCCAGCGAAATGATCATCCCGCAGCTCGAGTTACCGCTGGCCTGCATCAGCGACAGGGGAATCCGGATCTTCACTCGCGTCGGCGGACCGCCGTTTGCGGCGCGAATGGGGATGATGTCCGGACGGATGCCGTGCGTGCCGGCCTCGTCATTGGCATTCAGGAAATTCTGAACGTCGACCCGCTGCAGCAGAACCGGTCCGGGAATAATCGTATTCCGGAGCGTTCCCGGCACCGCGCCGATGGGGAACTCGGTTTCGCGGCGCGGCGCGGGCGGCAATTCGACCTCGAATTCGTAGTCCTCACTGAACGGACCGAACCGAAAGTCGCCGCCGGTGTCGAACGTCAGGACCTTGTCGCCCGGCTTTTCCGGGTGGGCGCGCGCCTGGCTGCGCGACGCGAAGAACATGAACTGCACGGCGGGGACCGCCAGCGGGTTCTCCGCGAACTTGACGCCTTCCCACCGGGCGGTGGCGATCGCCTTGCACGGATGGATCTGGTTGAGGTGCACGCCAGGCTCGTTCCCGGTTTTCTCGTCGGAGGTCGCGTGGCTGCAGTCATAGATGCATCGTCCGGTGGCCCAGAAATGCGCGCCGGTCATGGGCCACGCCCAGTCACGCAGCGCGCTCGGATTGATGGGCGTAAGGAACGGCCCATCGTCGCCCAGGGCGCCGAGGTCCCATTCGCAGTCGACTGTTTGATTGATGCTGCCGCCGCCGGGGGGCGCGGAATCGCGGTCGTATCGCGTCACCCCGGCCACGACGTCGTCGCTCAGCCCGGTGTCGTTCCGGTCACGTCCCGAGTTGCCATTCCCGACGAGCTTCGAAAATTCGGGTTCTGGTGACACGCGAAACGACCAGTCGTACCAGGCGTGCCACTGGGTAAATGGGATGGAGTCATAGCGTTCATAACTCCGGACCAGCGTTCCCTCGATTTCCTGTTCGATGTCCTGAATCGCAGGATTGAGTGCGCGGTACGCCGGCACCCATGACGGCACTCCCCGTATGAGCGAGTCCACCAGCAATGCGTCAAGCATCGAGCCGAGTTTCCGAAACAGATTCTTGAGCGGGTCACCCTCGTCGATCAGTTTGCGAAATCCGTTTTCGATCGCGGGCCCTATGATCGGAATCCTTCCAAGAAACCGGCCGATGACGTCCAGCACCCGATCGACCACGATCAGGCCGGTGATGATCTTGACGAACCGGGCCACTTCGTCGCCGATATCCTGGCCGATTTTGCCGTCGTAGTCGGTCGACGCCCGGCAGCCGCAGTCGTAACCACGTCCGTTGAGCGGGGTGAGGTTCGATCCGGCGATCACCGGCGGCCGGTGGCTGTCGGGAATATTGATCCGCCGAAACGGCCGGAGGCGAATCGCCGCCGGTATCGCGTCGGGGTCGGCGGCCGGCGGGACCGGCGGGGTCACGGTGGCGTGTCCGTTTCGGCGACATCGCCGTACGTGGCGGCGAGCCGCCGTACGGTCTCGTCGTCGATGTCGCCGGTGGCCTGCGCCGCCGCGCGGAAGAATCGCTGGAACGCGGCGACGGCGGCGCGGCGCGCCGCCGGGTCCGTGGCGAGCTCATTCCCTCCGAATCCAAGATTCGCCAGCCGCTGGCCCACGCCGGCGTCCCGCTCCGGAATCGACAGCGGAGGCGCGTCGATCGAATCGAAGTCCGGTGGCACCGCCGGCGCGTTCGGATCGAACGGCGGCTCCGCCCCGGCTGGCAGCTGGATGCGCTGCAGCGCCCCCGCATCGAGCGTGAGCGCGATGAAGTTGCCTTCGTCCGGGAACGCATCCGGATCAGTGGCGGCCTCCTTCGGCAATGGCTCGTCCGGCTCCTTTGGCGCGCCGGCTCTCGGCGCCGAGCCGAACAGCGCGCGGAATGCGTCGACCTTGAAGGTGATGGTCTCGATGTCATCGAACACCGGCAGCGCGAGCGTGCCGTTGGCGCTCGTAGTGCCGCGAATGAGCGGCGCTGCCGCGTCGGTCCCCATGCGCGCGACGAATCTCGCATTGCCGATGGGGCGCGCATTTCCGCCGGCCAGCAAGCGGATGACCCACATCCGCAGGTCGCGTTCGCAGGGCGAGCGCAGGCCGAATCCGTGATAGAACCGGCAGCCAAATGTGGTTTCGGCCCGCTGCATCCTGGCCGCCAGCGCCGGCTTGGGTTGCGCGAGCACCGCCTTCTGCACGGGCACCTCGCGCCCGAACCGGCGTCGGTGCTGCTCGAAGGCGGTCGAGCGGCGTGCCTCGCCGTCGGACCAGAACCGCGCCTTGCAGCCCGCGATGCCCTGGCGTGCGCTGGGGCAGGGCCACGTCGTCGGTTTGGTGGTGCCCGGCTCGAACAGGTAGATGATCACGCGGCGGTTCACCTCGTTCGCCGCATGCCTGAGCGCGGTGCCGATGTCCCCGTTCCTCGCAAAGGTCCGGGTTTCTTCGGCCGCGAAGATCATCTGGGGATTGAACTCGCTGCAGCCCTGAAAATCGCCCGGCCCCTCGATGGTTCCCTTCGCGCCACCCAGGAAGCGCTCCGGTGCGAGCTGAAACTTCGTGCCCCGCTTTGCCGGATCGTCCGGCGCGAGGAAATCCATGTACGCCGCGAAGAGCAGCGCACGCGTCGGTGCATCGTTGCGGCCAGCGGCGGGCCGCGTCCCGGTCTGCTTGCCGACGAAATCCGCCAGCGCGTCCGCTGTCGCGCGATCGAGCTTCGGCTCGTCGGGCGGCCCCGCAGAAAAGCCGAGCGCTTCGAGCATGATGCGGAGCGATCGAAGCCCCCAGTCGTCTCCGCGTACATGCGCGCGCTCGGCGGCGTCCGAAAAGATCTGCTCCCAGATTGCCGTCCGCCGCAGCAGGAATGCGAAAACGGCGCGGGCGCGCCGCTCGCTCAGAAACTTGTTATACAGAGGGTCGCCGTCCGCATCCGCATGGCCGAAGAGCGAGATGGGCGACCCCGGATACAGAAACATCAGCTTGGCCAGGCGGTCGAACCCGTCCCGGGCGGTCGTATCGATGAACGAGGAATCGAACGCAAACGCGAAATCCTTCAGGTTCGCGCAGGCGACGGTCACCAGTTGCTGGCGAACCCGGTTCTCGGCGGCCTGCCGATCGAGTGTCGTCGGCGCGGTGAGGATCGGGAGGAGCGCGCGCGACGCGTGCCGCGCAAAAATGCCGGACGATGTCTCTTCGATGAACTCCGGAATGAAGATGTCGGCCATTACAGCTCTTCCCCGGGAAGCACGTCTCCGTGCCGCTGACCAAGACGGTTCAGCGTCCGGCGATCCTTCGCGATCGTGCCGGTCAGGCCGCGGTCTGTCAGTTTTTCGTCGGCCTGGAACTCCTCGATCGCCCAGAGGAGCTGGTCGTCGTCGAGATCGCCAAAGCCGGCGAAATACCCGAGATTGTTGAGCCGTGCGCGCTGGCCGGATTTCGTGTCGAGCGGGTCGAGACTTCCGACGAGGAATCGGAACGCCGCGCGCGGGGCTGCGCCGGCCGCATCCATCACGAATGCGCCGTCGGTTGGAAGTGCGCCCTGTTCGAGTGCATTGCGAAAAATGAGGGGGAACCGGCCGGCGGCGTCGGTTGTGGCGGGCCTGGGTCCGGTGGTGAGAAACCCGCTGCCACGCTGGGAGGTAACGCCGACAGTGAGCTGGCCGGCGCGGTTTTGCAGCGGGGTTCGGCTGGGATCCTCGAAAACGATGTTCACCAGGACGTCGCTGGCATTGGCTACGAACGCATTGACCTGCCCGGTGGCGGCGGCGGCCTGTCCGGCAACGCGTACCGGGATGACGACCTTGTCACCCGGCAGGAGTACGTTGGGATTCTTCCGGAGCTGTTTCAGCGCGGCATTCGCAGGAAGATCCCAGATGACGAGATGATCGCGAAACCCGAATCGGGCCGCGATCAGCGACAGATATTCGCCCTGCGTCACGACATGCGTGATGTCCATGAATTCGCGAGTGGGGGGTGGCGGGCCAGCGGACCACGGCGAGGCGCGATGCCGTCTGAAGCTACGCCGGAACGCGGCGCGGTCAACGTCTTGCCCAAGCTGTTGACCGCCCTCGCCTTCGGGCGTAGACTCCACCGTTCCCAATTTCAAAGACGAGCAGCCTTTTCGAGTCGGCCATCAACGCCTGAGATTCCGCCCCGCCCGGGGCGATCGGTACCCGTCCGTTCGACACCCGAGGAGAGTTCGACATGCCAGTCGTAAAGGTCACGCGGGCCGGCGTCCGGTCTGCCCCGCGGGAAGTGCCGACCGAGACTACCGCTACCGTCATGCCGATGACGCTCGACCGCGTCGGCGAGGAGTGCCCTGAGGACGAGGGACCTACCAAGGTGTCCAACGTGGCCGAGGCATTCGAGAAGTTCGCGCCCAAGCTGGACTTCAAGGCCAACGTCGGCGAAGAAGGCACGGAGTTCGTGGCCGAGCTCGAGTTCAAGAGCCTCAAGGATTTCGATCCCAAGCAGATCCGGGCGCGCGAGCCGGGCAAGCGCAACGACATCGCCGACCTGCAGAGCCAGATCGACCTGCTGCACCGCATGCGCGAGCGCTTCACGCTGCTCGCCGTCAAGAAGGCGTGGGAAAATGAAGCGCAGCGCAAGGAGATCATCGGCGCGCTGGCGGATCTGCAGACGCAGCTCAAGCGGATTGCCGGAGGCGAGGCATGAGCGACACCGTGGCGGTCAAGAGCACGCAGGACATCATCGGGACGCGCACCGCGTCCAAGGCGATCGAAGAGATCTTCAATGTGATCCACCCGGCGCCGACCAAGACGGCGCTCAAGGACATCTTCACCGCCGAATCCGCCGCTCAGTTCCAGGAGCGGATCGCCAACTTCTCGGCGCTCCTCTCCGACGGCGACAGCTTTGCGCAGGCACTCAAGAAGCTGGATGACGCGATCGCAAAGGCGGAGAAGACCCGCGACGAGGTCCTGGCGCTGCTCTATGAGAAGCTGCGGCCCATCGAGCGGAGCTACCGGCAGCTGCACCTCTTCTTCGAGAATGCCGACGTGCGCGACGGCGTGCAGCGCCCGCCGGTCGAGTTCTACATCTTCAACGCCGACACCAAGTCGATCACCAACGACGCCGACAGCTCGACGATCGTGGCACTCGATGAGTTCATTCAGAGCCGGAACGACAGCTTCAACTTCCGGCAGTTCATCTGCAATCTCGTCATCCCGGGCTACGTGCCGGACAACGTGCGGAAGCGGCTCGAGGATATCGCCAACCAGTGGGGCATGCTGCTCATTGGCGATCTGAAGGACGAGAAGAGCTTCCGCTCGCTGAGCGACCAGTTCCGCACCGATGGCGGCGCGTACGAGTTCCTCAAGCGGCCGGAGGACAAGGCCGCGGCGGACGTCGTCGTCGCCGGGTACGTCAAGCTGCGCGAGAAGCACTGGTTCGAGCGCGCCGAGGGCGACAACGACGATGCCGACCTCTATGCACCGGCCTCGATGCTCTTTGCCGGATCGCTCGCCCGCACCGACCGCTCGACCGGCGGCGGCATTGCGCAGGGCCCGGTCGGCATGATCTTCGGCAAGATTCGCGGGGTCGAGAAGTCCCGCATCGAGCCGCGCATCTCGCAGATGGAAAACCTGTCCATGGACCGGCAGATCGTCACGATCATCCGGAACGAGGATAACGATCTCTGCTTCGTGGGCAGCCGCTCGCAGGCCGAAGATCCGAAGGGCGTGCTCAAGTTCTTCACCAGCTATCGCGTGCTGCGCTATCTCGAGCGCCGGATTGCCGTGTATCTCCGGCGCGTCGCTGAGCAGCGTCTGACGCGCGACCTGGTGAAGGAGCAGGTGCGGAACCCCATCGAGGAGTTCCTCGAGGACGAGAAGAAGAAGGGCACCATCTACAACTTCAACCTCGATATCGACATGGACGAGGACAAGTTCGCGATGGGCGTGCTCGACATTGGCCTCGAGGTGCTCCCGGTCGGACCGGCGGAGACGTTCAATCTCAAGATCGACACGCCGAAGTTCGGCGGCGGCAAGGAAGCGTCGTGAGCTCGGCCGAGGACGAAACCGGTAAGGACGCGGACCTCCGCTTTACCGCACACCAGCGCAATCAGGTTCGCGTCGAGCGCGACCTGTCGGGCGGGGGACACCTCGCCCGCGGGGACAAGACGAAGATGTCGCGCCTCAACTTCAGCGCGCGCGCACGTCCGGCCGATCCGGGCGAGCGCGACTCGGCGTTCACCTCGCGGCCACTCGATGTCGCCGCTGAACCCGCGAGCGCGTCGGCACCGGCCGCAGAAGCGCCGCCGACAGCCGACGGGCCGCCGGCAGCAGATTCCGCCGCCCAGGAGCCCGGCCTGATCGACAAGGTGGCCCGCTTCTTCGGTCGCTAGCAGCACCTCCCTTTGCCCCGACTACCCATTCGGTTTCAGGAGGCTCCATGGCAGGCGCGACATACAAGCGGGTGATGTGCGAGATCGACCCCGGCGTGAAGTTCTTTCCCGTGGAAGCCAAGTACACGCTGAACCGTCAGGCCAACAACGTGGGTCGCCGCGTGGGCGAGTCACTGCAGGGCCGCGCCTACATCTGGGTCGACGCGGCACAGATCGACAACCTGCCGCAGACGGCACAGGTCGAGCTCTGGAAGATGGCTACCGAGAGCAAGGATCCGCTGCACAAGGTGAGCATCACGTACTACCTGGACGACAGCGACAAGGTACTCTCGAATATCGAGTTCATGGGCTGGATCTCGGTGTTCCAGTACAACAATCCGAAGGTGTCGAACCTTCCGGGTGCCGGCGGATCTCTCGGCGTCGGGGACCCAACGGCTACCGCGTCGCTCAGCTTCACGAACCTGCTCTATCTGGAGCTCGCCGTCGTACTCGACGAGGCGAACGTCACCAAGCACAAGTTCACGAAGTAAACGCGTGTCGGACGTCCGCACGCTCGCGCTGCCGTTCCGCATCACACCGGATGGCCAGCTGGCGCGGTCGGACGGTGCATCGGCGGTGCTGCGGCTGATTCAGGCGATGGTAGCCAGCACGGCGGCGAGCTGGCCGCATGCACGCTGGTTCGGGCTGCACGAACGGTTTCTGTCGGTGAATGCCGACGTCGAGGACCAGGCCGGCCTCGCGGACGCGCTCAACGATGCGCTGCAGCAGCTCGGCGTCACCTGGGCTCGCGTCCAGCATGTTCGGAGTATCCGCGGCGGCGCTGCCTACGGTGAGCGCCGCTTCGACATCTCGCTGATGATCGGCGACGACACACAGCCGGTATCCGCCGCGGTCACCGCCTGACCGCCGCCTCCTCCAGGAGGACGTGAATGGGTGTCCTGATTACGGCAACGCTCGGTGCCGGCCGGGTGGTGCTGAAGAACCGCGAGATCGAGCACCTCGAGATCCGCTCCGAGCTCGGCGAGCCGCACCGCTGCCTCATCCGCTTCGACCGTGACACCAGCCACACGGAAAATCTGCAGGACCTTCAGGGCCAGCTCTCCGTCGAAATCGCCGACGACAGCATACTGGGCGGCGCCAAGGCGGTGCTCTTCGAAGGCGTGATGACCGGCGGCGATCAGGACCATCAGTTGCGCGGTGGCTCGCGTTTCGAGGTTCGCGCGTCGAGCCCGCTGATGCTCGGGATGGAACGGAACCGGCGCGCCACCTTCTTCTCGACCACGTTCGAAGAGGCGACCACCGCGCTCAAGCTCACCACCATCGGCACTCCCCGCTTCAAGGTTCCCACCGGCGGCTACCGCATGTTCGGCGAGACCCGCCTGGAGTTTTCCCGTCGTTTAGCGGACGACGCTGGATTCTTCATCATCGAGCGCGATGGCCAGGTGCAGCTTCGCTCCGAGTTCGACGACGCCCGGCGCCGGACGCTGACGTTCGGCCGGGAACTGCTTGCGCTCCGCGCGCACAGTGCGCTCGTCAACCATCGCTTCCGCGGCGGCGTGTACGAACAGGCGACCAAGTCCGACTTTCGTTTCCGCGACCAGCACAAGGAGCCGGTCGTCACCGGTGCAATCAAGCTCACCGACGCGGTGAAGGCGGCCGCGTCCGAATTTGCCGGAGGGCTGGACCCGAACCTGGTGATGTCGGATTCGCGCGCCGCGTTCCGCGATCAGTTCCGCGATGGTTTGCTTCGCGAGAGCGAACGCACGCTGGGTGCCGCGGTAACGATCGACGGCGAGTCGCGCGACTTTCTCCTCCGCCTCGGCGAGACGATTCAGGTCGTCGATGCGCCCGGCTTTACGCTGACCGGCTCGACCGGTGTCTTTGGCCTGGTCGGCCTTACGCACGTCTGGGACTCTGCTGAATATCGCAACGCGTTTACGGCGAGTCCGTGGAAAAATTTCACCAATGCCGAGCGGCCTGCGTTGCGCACCGCGCCCGGACCCTTCCTGGCCGAGGCACTGGCAACGCCGCCGGAAACGCTGGCGAAAGGGTTCATCTTCGTTCGCATGGCGCACATGGACAAGAACGAAGATTTCAGGATCTTTGCGCGGCTGGTATCGCCGTTTGCCGGCAATCAGCGCGGTCTGGTCTTCGTTCCGGAGCCAGGCGACGAGGTGCTCGTGGATTTTGCCCAAGGTGATCCGGAGCATGCGATGGTGCTTGGCTCGCTCTGGAACGGCAAGGATGGACTGCCCGGCATCGAGCCCAAGCAGATTGTCACCAAGGCAGGTAACGTGCTCCTGCTGCACGACGATGGCTTCATCGAGCTCTACACGCCCGAAGGCAAATGCATGCTGCAGATGTCCAACCAGGGTGGAAAGCCACGCGTCATGCTGCACTCCGAGGGCGATCTGCTGCTCGAGGCAAAAGGGCAGATCCAGCTTCGTGCCGCGTCGCTGCACGAGCTGATCGGCGGCGGCGTCAAGCGCGAGATCGGCGGCGATGAGACGGTGACGGTGAAAGGGCAGATGACGCACTCGTCTGACGGGATGATGCAGCATGATTCGTCGACCGGCGCGTCGTACGAAGGCTGCGGCTCGCTCGTCACGCTCATGCCGGGCCAGGCGCGCATGACGTCGGTGATCAGCGTCGTCGAGGGCGATGCGATGGTCATCGCGAGCGGCGCGACGGTGCAACTCAATCCCCCGATCGTTGCGCCCAAGATCCCGGTGATCCCCGTTCCGAAATACCTGCCCGGCGCACTCGCGTCCAGTCACGGAGTTCGCAAAGTTCCTGAGCCGACACCGCCGTTCGACAGCGATCAGGATCCGCCGCCCGGCAAAGTGACCTGATGGCCACCACCCCATCCGTCCTCGGCTCCGCCTCGCGCGATGCCGGCGAAATTGCCGCCGAGCTCCGGCGCGAGTTCGACGTGGCGCTGCAGCAGCGCTACGGCACGCAGGCGCAGCCGGATCCGGTGCTCGCGACGCTGTTCCACTCGTTCGCGACGCAAATCGGTCGGCTGTACAAGGAGGCGGAGTACGCCTTTCCCCTCGGCGTGCTCGACGATCTGCTGGCTGGACTGGGGATGCCGCCGCGGCTGGCGCAGCCGGCGCAGACGGTGGTCGCGTTCACCGGCATCACCCAGCGCGAGCGGCTCACGCTGGAGACCGAGCTGGTGGGTACCGCCCGCTCGGGCGAACGCTTCGACTTCGTGCCGGATGATTCGATCGAGCTCGCACCCACCGAGCTGCGTTTTGCCGCCGTATACGAGAACGGCCGACTCACCACGGT
>JBDTQV010000006.1:0-20570 GCA_039932015.1 Gemmatimonadota bacterium
TGGAAGACCGGTTTCCCATCATCGACATCCTGCAGCAGACACCCGCCATTCCGGAGGGCTGCCAGTGGGCCACCTTTCTTCGCAACCACGATGAGCTCACGCTCGAGATGGTAACGGACGAAGATCGGGACTACATGTATCGTGTGTATGCCCACGACACCCAGGCGCGCATCAATCTCGGCATCCGGCGCCGTCTCGCGCCGCTCATGGGCAACAATAGACGGCGCATCGAATTGATGAATGGCCTGCTGTTTTCACTGCCCGGCACGCCGGTGGTCTACTACGGCGACGAAATCGGCATGGGCGACAACATCTACCTCGGCGACCGGAACGGCGTGCGCACGCCGATGCAATGGAGCGCCGACCGCAACGCCGGCTTCAGCCGCGCCAATCCGCAACGACTCTACTTTCCGCTGGTGATCGATCCGGGATATCACTACGAAGCGGTCAACGTCGCGGCACAGCAGAACAACACCCACTCCCTGCTCTGGTGGATGAAGCGCATCATCGCGCTCCGAAAGGAGTCGCGGGCCCTCGGCCGGGGAACCATCGACTTTCTCCACCCGGAGAACACCCGCGTGCTCGCGTTCGTACGGCGTCACGGCGACGAGCAGGTGCTGGTCGTGGCAAATCTGTCGCGATTCGCGCAGAGTGTTTCGCTCGACCTGCGGACACTCGCCGGACTCGAGCCGGTGGAGATGTTCGGCCGCACCGCGTTCCCCTGCATTGGGGAACAGCCATACCCGCTGACGCTCGGCCCCTACAGCTTCTACTGGTTCTCGCTTCGCACCGAGCATGCGCTCGCTGAAGCGGACGCGCCTACCCTGAATGTCGGCTCGAATTGGCGCGAGCTGGTGCGCGAGGAGTCGCGCGGAGATCTCGAAGCCGCACTCGGTGCCTACCTGCAGCGGGCGCGCTGGTTCCGCGGCAAGGGACGCAAGCTCGCGTCTGTGGAGATCTCTGACATCATCGCCATGGACGATGTGCCAGGCGACCCGGTGCTGTGCATGCTCTGCGCGACCTATCTGAGTGGAGAGCCGGAGACCTACGCAGTTCCGCTGGCCTGCGCGACGGGGGAACGCGCCCGCGCGATGCTCGCGGGTGATGCGCGTGCGCTCGTTGCACAACTCACGATCGGCAAGGACGAGTCGGCCATCCTCTACGATGCGCTCTGGGATGACGCCGTGATTCGCGGGTTCGTCGACGGAGTTGGGCGCAAGCGGCGGTGGCGCGGTGAGCACGGCGAAGTGTTCGCGACCCGCAGCCGCGCATTCGCCGCGATCGCAGCGGGCAACGGCGGCGGCTCGACCGTGTTGCGTGGCGAGCAGAGCAACACGTCGGTACTGGTGGCAGACCGGCTGCTGATGAAGGTCATCCGGAAACTCGATGCGGGCGTGAATCCTGAGCTCGAGATCGGCCGGTTCTTCACGGATAAGGCCCGGTTCGGCGGAGCGCCGCGGCTGGCGGGCGCGCTGGAGTATCGACACGGGCGCGACGAGCCAGCCACGCTCGCCGTCTTCCACGAATTCGTGCGGGGCTCGCAGGATGCCTGGACCTACACGCTGGGCGAGCTCGGGCGTTTCTTCGAGCGGGTGGTGGCCACACCCGGCACTGGCGTCGGCGAAGTGACCGACCTGCCCGCCGGCTCACTCGTAGCGCACGCGCGCGCCGAGTTTCCGGTGACCGCGTCTGAGCTCGCCGGCGGCTATCTCGAACGATCGCTGCTCCTCGGCGAGCGCACCGCCGAGATGCATCTCGTGCTCGCCTCCGCCGGTGACGATCCGGCCTTTGCTCCCGAAGGGTTCACGCCGCACTATCGCCGTGGACTGTACGAGTCGCTGCGCACCCTCACCCGCACCACGTTCGACCTCCTGAGTCGCCGCCTCAAGCAACTGCCGGAGGCCGACCGGATCCTCGCCGAGCGGGTGCTGGGAGCAGAGCAGTCGATACTCGGGCGCGCGCGGCGGCTCCTCGACCGGCGCATCGCCGCCACCCGCATCAGGGTGCACGGCGACTACCATCTGGGCCAGGTGTTGTATACCGGCCGCGACTTCGTCATCGTCGACTTCGAGGGCGAGCCGTCCCGCTCACTCAGTGAACGACGGTTCAAGCGCTCGCCGCTGCGCGATGTCGCCGGCATGCTGCGATCGTTCGACTACGCCGCCGCACACGCCCTGCGGCACGGACCGGTGCGCACCGGCGACGCGCATGCGCTCCGCCGCTGGGGAGTGTATTGGAGCCGCTGGGTATCGATCGCATTTCTGCAGGGCTATCTCACCCGCAGCGGCGCTGCGCCGTTTCTTCCGTCCGGCGAGTCGCTCGATTCGATGCTCGAGTTCTACCTGGTCGAGAAGGCGGTGTATGAATTGCGCTACGAGCTCAACAACCGGCCGGACTGGGTACCGATTCCGCTGGAGGGCATTGCGGCACTGCTCGGCGAAGCGGCGGTGACGAGTTGACGAGCACGGTCCGCGTCTGGCCCGGATCCCCTCAGCCGCTGGGTGCGACGTTCGACGGCGAGGGAACCAATTTTTCCATCTTCTCGCGTCACGCGCGCTCGGTTGAGCTGTCCCTTTTCGATCACGCGGAGAGCGAGACGGCGTCGGCGCGAGTCACGCTGCCGGAGGTGACCGACAACGTCTGGCACTGCTACCTGCCCGATGTGCGTCCCGGCCAGCTCTACGGGTATCGCGTCGATGGACCGTACAGCCCGGCCGAGGGACATCGCTTCAATGCAGCCAAGCTGCTGCTCGATCCGTACGCCAAGGCGATCAGCGGCACGGTGCAGTGGAACGAGGCGCAATTCGGGTACGAGGTGCAGAGCCGGGACGACCTGCAGCAGGACTTTCGAGACAGCGCGGGCGCCATGCCCAAGAGCGTAGTAGTGGACCAGACGTTTCCGTGGGCGGGAGACGAAGCGCCAGACATCCCGTGGAGCCGGACGGTCATCTACGAGTGCCACGTGAAGGGCATGACCCAGCTGCACCCGGACGTGCCGGCTGCGCTGCGCGGCACCTATCTGGGACTTGCCACCGATCCCATTCTCGACCACCTGCTGAGCCTGGGGGTGACGGCGATCGAGCTGCTGCCGGTGCATCAGTTCGTCAGTGAGACCCACCTGCACCAGCGGGGCCTCCGAAACTACTGGGGCTACAGCTCGATCGGATATTTCGCGCCGGACGTGCGCTATGCCACCGGCCACACTGGCGAGCAGGTCGCCGACTTCAAGACGATGGTCAAGCGCTTTCACGCCGCGGGAATCGAAGTGATCCTCGACGTGGTGTACAACCACACCGGTGAAGGCAATCACCTCGGTCCGACGCTCTGCTTCCGCGGCGTGGACAACCATTCCTACTACCGCCACATCCCCGGCGATCCCCGGCATTGTCTCGACTACACGGGGACGGGCAATTCGCTCAACACTCCCGATGCCCGGGTGATGCAGCTCGTGCTCGACAGTCTGCGCTACTGGGTGGGCGAGATGCACGTGGACGGTTTTCGATTCGATCTGGCGACGACACTCGCGCGGGAACCGTTCGACTATCATCGCGACGCCCGCTTCTTCGAGATCATCCGACAGGATCCCGTGCTATCGCGCGTCAAGCTCATCGCCGAGCCGTGGGACCTGGGCCACAACGGGTACCAGGTCGGCAACTTTCCGGTGGGCTGGGCGGAGTGGAACGGGAAGTACCGCGACTCCGTGCGGCGGTTCTGGCGCGGCGATTCGCACCAGACGTCCGATCTCGCGTATCGCCTGTCCGGCAGCAGCGACCTGTACGAATCGAGCGGGCGCACGCCGTATTCGAGCGTGAACGTTGTCACCGTGCATGACGGCTTCACCCTGCGCGATCTCGTGACCTATCAGCAGAAGCACAACGAGGCGAACGGCGAGGGTAATCGCGACGGCACCGACGACAACAACAGCCGCAACTGGGGCGCGGAAGGCGCGACGGACGATCCTGCCATCATCGCGCAGCGCCGGCAGATGCAACGAAATTTCCTCGCCACGCTTGCGTTCTCCCAGGGGATTCCCATGCTGCTGGCGGGCGATGAGTTTGGTCGCACGCAGGGCGGCAACAACAACGCGTACTGCCAGGACAACCCGCTCAGCTGGGTGCACTGGGCGCCAGACGAGCGGGACGACCAGCTCCTCGCGTTCACGCAGCAGGTGCTCGCGATTCGCCGCCTGAATCCCGTGCTGCGCCGGCGGACATTCTTCCACGGGCGTCCCATCCCCGAAGCCGGTGTCAAGGACATCCAGTGGATTCGCCCCGACGGGCGCGAAATGGCGGCGGAGGACTGGGGCGACGGGCGCTCTCATGTGCTCGGCATGCTGATCCATGGGTCGGCAACGGATGAACGCGATCTCCGCGGTCACCTGATCACCGGACAGACCATGCTCCTGCTGCTGAACGGAGACGCACGCGCGCGCCATTTCGTCCTGCCGGAGCTCACCGAGGCCGGCGTCTGGATCGAAGTGGTCGACACCGCGCGTCAGGAGACGCGCGTCATCCGCTCTGCGCGTGCCGAGCTCCTGGCTCACTCGCTCATGCTTCTTCGACGGGATTTGCAGCCATGACCCACTCCGAACACGACCCGATCGCGCCCATCAGCGATGCGGAGCTGGACGCATTTCTTGCCGGCGACCATCTCCAACCGCACCGCGTTCTGGGCCTGCATCCCGGCCCGGCTGGTAGCGACATTCGTGCGTACCACCCGGATGCGACCTCCGCCGAGATCCAGATCGGCCGCGGGACCGTACGACCCATGCAGCCGCTCCGGGGCGGGCTATGGACCATCAGCATTCCCCGAAGCGTGAAGGTCCGGACCTATCGGATCGCGTTTCGTTTTGCCGACGGTACCCGCTGGGAAACCGACGATCCGTATCGATTCCTCCCGACGATAGGCGAGCAGGACCTGCACTATTTCAGCGAGGGTACCCACCGTCGGCTGTGGGAGAAGATGGGGTCGCACGTGCGGACGGTCGATGGGGTGCAGGGAGTGAGCTTCGCGGTATGGGCGCCCAATGCGCGGCGCGTGAGCGTGGTGGGAGCGTTTTGCGGCTGGGACGGCAGGCGGTATCCAATGCGCTCCCTGGGCGCGTCGGGCGTGTTCGAGCTGTTCGTTCCCGGCATTGCCGCCGGTGAGCTCTACAAATACGAGATCCTCACTGCGGAAGGGATGATCCGGCTCAAGGCGGATCCGTACGCACAGTCGATGCAGCTCTCGCCGGACACCGAGTCGCGTGTCTACCAGTCCACCTTCGCATGGAGCGACGACGACTGGATGCAACGGCGCCCCGCGCGAGACCCGATTCACGAGCCGATGAACATCTACGAGGTCCATCTCGGCTCGTGGGCGCGAGCGCCGGACGATGGCAACCGTCCACTCTCCTATCGAGAGATCGCCCCGCGCCTCGTGGAGCACGTGCGCCGCCTGGGCTTCACGCACGTGCAGCTGCTCCCAATCGCCGAGCATCCGTTCACCGGGTCATGGGGCTACCAGATCACCGGCTACTTCGCGCCCACCGCGCGATACGGCTCACCCGACGACTTCCGCTACTTCGTCGACACGTGCCATCGCGCCGGCATCGGCGTGATTCTCGACTGGGTGCCGGCACACTTTCCGAAGGACGATTATGCCCTGCGCCGGTTCGACGGAACGGCGCTCTACGAGCATGCCGACCCCCGCCGCGCCGAGCATCCGGACTGGGGCACACTCGTCTTCAACTACGGCCGCAACGAAGTACGCAGCTTTCTCATCGCCAACGCGCTCTACTGGCTCAGCGAGTTTCACATCGACGGCCTCCGTGTCGATGCAGTGGCTTCGATGCTCTATCTCGATTACAGCCGGGAACCGGGAAACTGGGCGCCGAACCCGCAAGGTGGCCGCGAGGATCTCGACGCCGTCGACTTCCTGCGCACGCTCAATACAACCGTCCAGGAGGACCAGCCCGGCACGTTTACCATCGCCGAGGAATCCACAGCGTGGCCGGGCGTTACCCACAGCGTGGCGGACGGCGGTCTCGGATTCACCTTCAAGTGGAACATGGGATGGATGCACGACACGCTCGCCTACTTCCGCACCGATCCGCTTTACCGTGCACACCATCACGACCAGCTCACGTTCGGCATCATGTACGAGTACAGCGAGCGGTTCATCATGCCGCTCTCGCACGATGAAGTGGTGCACGGGAAGGGATCGCTCATCGGCAAGATGCCGGGTGACGATTGGCAGCGCCTGGCGAACCTTCGCCTCCTGTTGACCTATCAGTACACGAGACCGGGAAAGCAGCTGGTCTTCATGGGGACGGAGCTCGGCTCATATCGAGAGTGGGATCACGACTCGAGCCTCGACTGGCATCTGGCGGACGAGCCCGCACGCGCCGGCCTGCAGCGATTTGTGGAGCAGCTCGGACACATGTACCTGGCGCAGCCGGCATTCTGGCGGCGCGATCCCGATCCCGAAGGATTCTGCTGGATCGAGTGCTGCGATCGGAAGAACTCGGTGATCTCGTACGTGCGGTCGAGTGGCGAGGGTCATGCGGTGGTGGTGCTCAATTTCACTCCGGTGCCACACAGCGGCTACCGCGTTGGGGTGCCTGCGGCGGGTCGGTACGGCGTGAGGCTGTCGAGCGATGATACGGCGTTCGGGGGAAGCGGCATCGAGCCCGCGCATGAGACCGCGACGGAACCGATGCCGTGGCAGGGGTTCGACCAGTCGATTGCGATTCAGCTTCCGCCGCTCGGCGCGCTCGTACTCGAGCCCGCGTGAGCGGCATCGCTCAGAGGATGTAGCGCCTCAGGTCGTCGTCGTTCACGATGCGCGCGAGCCGCGCCTTCACCGTCTCGGCGTCGAATACGATCCGCTTCTCGGGGTGCTCGGGAAGATCGAACAGCAGGTCTTCCATCAGGCTCGCCATCACGGTGTGCAGCCGCCGCGCGCCGATGTTCTCCATGCGGTCGTTCGCAATGAATGCGACGCGAGCGACTTCCGCGATCGCGTCGGGCTGGAAGATCAGCTCCGCGCCTTCGGCGGCGACCAGCGCCTGGTATTGCTTCGTGAGCGCGTTCTCCGGCTCAGTCATGATCCGGATGAAATCGCCCTCGGTGAGCGGGGTAAGCTCCACACGAATCGGGAAGCGACCCTGGAGCTCGGGAATGAGATCCGACGGCTTCGAGACGTGGAACGCACCGGCGGCGATGAACAGGATGTGATCGCTCCGGACATAGCCGTACCGCGTCTGGACGGTGGAGCCCTCGACGATGGGCAGCAGGTCGCGCTGCACCCCTTCGCGTGACACGTCCGGCCCGCCGGCCTGTGACCGCTCGCCGGCGATCTTGTCGATCTCGTCGATGAAGATGATGCCATGGTTCTCGACCCGATCGAGCGCCTCGTTCACCACGTCGTCCATGTCGACCAGCTTCTTCAGCTCCTCGTCGACCAGCACCCGGCGCGCTTCCGGCACCTTGACGGTCCGGCGCTTCTTGCGCTTGGGCATCATCTCCTGAAGCATCTCGGTGAAGTTGATGTCAGCGCCTTCCATACCCTGCGGCGGCTGCATGAACTCGAGCATGGGGTAGCTCTGCGGCGCGACCTCGATCTCCACCTCGCGATCGTCGAGCTTCGCGTCGGTGAGCATCTGGCGGAGCTTCTCGCGCGAGCGCTTCCGCCGCTCCTCTTCCGGCGACGGTGCCTCCGCCTTTGCCGCGCCACCCGGCGCCACGACGAATACCTTGGACGCGGTGTCCTGTGATCCAGCCGCTGCGTCAGCGCGGGCCGGCGCCGGTGCGGGCGGCGGCATGAGCAGGTCGAGCAGGCGTTCGTCTGCGCGCTGCTCCGCTTGCGGGAACACCTCGTCTTCCCGCTCGGTGCGCACCATGTTGATGGCGGCATCGACGAGATCGCGCACCATCGATTCCGCATCACGCCCGACGTAGCCCACTTCGGTGAACTTGGACGCTTCGACCTTCAGGAACGGCGCGCCCGCGAGCCGCGCGAGCCTCCGCGCGACCTCGGTTTTCCCGACACCGGTCGGGCCGATCATGATGATGTTGTACGGGGTGATCTCGTCACGGATATCGTCAGGAGCCTGCGCACGCCGCCACCGGTTGCGCACGGCGATCGCCACCGCGCGCTTGGCGGCGTCCTGGCCGACGATGTAGCGGTCGAGCTCCGCCACGATCTGGCGGGGCGGCATCTCTTCGAGCCAGGGCGGCGGTGCGTCGGCGTCGTCGGGCGTCTTGGGGACTACGTTCGCAGTCATGCGCGCAAGATAACTAGCCGCGCGTCACCCGGTCGTGCCGAGCAGCCCAAAGCGCGCGCCGGTGGGATCCACCAGCACGGCGAATCGGCCGATGTCGGGAATGTCCGCCGGCCGTGTCGTGACCTTCGCGCCCAGACGCACCGCATTCGCTGCCGTCGCATCGACGTCCCGAGCGGCGATGTAGGCGAGCCACGAGGGCCGGAACGTGGCACCGGCCGGCATCGGCATCGCACCGGCAGCCGGAACGCCGTCGCGAGTAAACACGGTGTACTCGCCATCTTCCATGGGCTGCCGCTCGCTGCTCCAGCCGAGGAGCCCGGTGTAGAACGCAACCGCCGCATCGACATCCGGCGTGAGCAACTCGTCCCAGCAGAATGCGCCTGGCGCAGCGGGCGGCGGCGATTCGGGAGACAGTTGCCTGGGCGTGAACGGCGAGAACACCGCGCCGGTGGGATCGTTCGTCAACGCGAACCGGCCGGGCGGAATGTCCATCGCGCCCATGCATACCGCCCCGCCAAGCTCGCTCACCCGCTGGCACGTCTCGTCGACGCTGTCGGTCTGCATGTACGGCATCCAGTGCGACGGGAAGCCCAGGTTGCGGTCGAACGGCATTACCGCACCGAGCACGCGCTCGCCAAGTGATATGCGCGTGATCGTCATGCCCATGACCGTGACCTCGGTCAGGGTCCACCCGAACAACTCGGCATAAAACCGGCCCCCGGCCGCTGGATCGGTGCACATCAGATCGTGGCGAACGATACGACTCGGTGCATGACCCATGCGCGACCTCCGGTTCAGGCGGATGGCAGCTCGAGAATCGTGATGTTGCGGTTGGTGAACACGCAGATGTCGGCGGCGATCTCGAGCGAGCGCTGCACCACATCGCGCGCGGAGAGATCGCCGAGTGGCAGGAGCGCGCGCGCCGCGGCGAGGGCGAAATTGCCGCCGGACCCGATGGCCACGATGCCATCGTCCGGCTCGATCAGCTCGCCCGACCCACTCAGCAGGAAGGCATGCTCCAGATCGGCGACCACGAGCAGCGCCTCGAGCCGGCGGAGAATCCGGTCGCTGCGCCAGTCCTTGGCCAATTCGACCGACGCGCGCGGCAGGTTCGCCGGATAGCGATCGAGCTTCTCCTCGAATTTTTCGTACAGCGTGAGCGCGTCGGCCACCGAGCCCGCGAAGCCGGCCAGCACCTTCCCGCCCTTCAGTGCGCGCACCTTTGTCGACTTCGACTTCATGACGGTCTCACCGATCGTGACCTGGCCGTCTCCACCGATCGCAACTCGGCCATTCTTGCGCACGGCCAGGATCGTCGTCCCGTGAAACTGCTGCATCGCCCCTCCTCTTACGCTCGCGGGTGCGCCTGCTGGTAGACCTTCTTCAATCGTTCGATGCTGGTGTGCGTGTAGATCTGCGTCGTGCTGAGGCTTGCGTGGCCCAGGAGCTCCTGGATGGCGCGAAGGTCGGCGCCGGCATCGAGCATGTGGGTCGCGAACGTGTGCCTGAGCGAGTGCACGCGCAGCTCGTCTCCGCCGACCGCGTCGAACATCGTGTGCATCGCGCGCTGCACGCTGCGCGGCCCGAGCCGCCGGCCCATTCGGCTCACGAACACGGCGCGGCGGTCGCTGCCCGCGCGCGCGACGATTGCCTCCCGTGCCCGAAGGTAGTTCCGAATGGCCAGAACCGCGCGGGAGCCGACCGGCACGATCCGTTCTTTCCGGCCCTTGCCGAGCACGCGGGCCTGGTCCGCAAGCAGGTCGAGCATGTCGAGATTCAGACCCGCGAGCTCCGACAGCCGGATGCCGGTCGAATAGAACAACTCGAGCATCGCGAGATCACGTAGCGGCGCGAACTCACCGCTCCCCGCGCGCGCCTCCGCCCACTCGAAAAGGCGCTCGGTCTGGCCTTTCTCGAGATAGGTCGGGAGCCGCTTGTCGAGCTTCGGCACCCGGGCGGCCTTGGCGATGTTGTTGGGCAGCCCATGATTCACCTGCAGAAAGCGGAACAGGCTCCGCACCGCCGACAGGGCACGCGCCGCGGATCGCTTGGCCAGGCCACGCCGCTGCATTTCACCGAGAAAGCCCCGGATTCCCAGGCGGTCAACGCTGCACCATTCCCACTCAGGGCCATAGTGCCGCGCGCAGAATTCGACGAATGCGTCGAGATCGCGGCGGTACGCCTTGATCGTGTGCGGCGACTGCTGGCGTTCCTTCTCCATGTGGAGAAGGAACTCCTCCACGCCAGGGTGCGAGCGCGGCACGCTCACAGCTCCGCCCGCCAGCGATCGAAGTCCGCGAGTGCGCGCTCGGCAAGCAGCTCCTTTTTCCGGTCCTTCTTCACGCGGCCGGGCAGCGGATCGACCAGGCCGAAGTTCGCGTTCATCGGCTGGAAGTGGCGCGGGTCAGCGTCACGGAGATAGCGGTACAGCCCACCGAGCATCGTGGTTGGAGGAGGAACGAGCGCCGTCTGGCCGCAGAGGCGCCGGGCGAGGTTGATCCCCGCCAGCAGTCCGGTCCCGAGCGATTCGGTGTAGCCCTCGACGCCGGTGAGCTGGCCGGCAAAGAAGAGCTGGTCGTCGTCGCGCGCCGTGAGTGCCGGCCCGAGCGTTGCGGGGCTGTTGAGGTAGGCGTTCCGGTGGATGCTGCCGAACCGGAAATACTCCGCGTCAGCGAGCCCGGGAATCATGGAGAAGACACGGCGCTGCTCCGGCACGCGCAGCCGCGTCTGAAAGCCGACCAGATTCCACATCTGGCCGGACTTGTCCTCGCGGCGCAACTGCACGACCGCGTGTGGCTCTCGCCCGGTCCGCGGGTCCGGCAAGCCCACCGGCTTCATCGGGCCAAAGCGGAGCGTTTCGCGCCCGCGCTTCGCCATTTCCTCGACCGGCAGGCACCCTTCGAAGTAAGGCACCGCGTCGAAATCGTGGCCGTGGAATTGGTCGGCAGCAGTGAGCGCGTCGATGAACGCGTCGTATTCGGCGGCGGACATCGGCGCGTTCAGATAATCGTCGCCGCCCCCCTTCCCATAGCGGGAGAGAGCGTAGAGCCTGGTATGATCGAGGGACTCGGACGAGACGATCGGTGCAATGGCATCGTAGAACGCGAGCGCGCCCGCGCCCAGACGCTCCGCGATCGATGCCGCGAGCCGATCGGACGTGAGCGGACCAGTGGCGATGATACCCGGGGATGGGAGCGCGACGGCTTCTTCACGAGCGACGGCAATGCGCGGGTGCGCCGTGATCCGATCGTGCACCGCCTGGCTGAAGACCTCGCGATCGACCGCGAGTGCGGTACCTCCGGGCACGCGTGCCTCGTCCGCGCATTGAAGCAGCAGACTGCCGAGGGCGCGCAGTTCGGCCTTGAGCAGGCCGTGCGCGTTGGTGAGATCCACCGACTTGAACGTGTTGCTGCATACGAGCTCGGCCAGGCGATCACTCGCGTGCGCCGGTGTCCGCACCACCGGCCGCATTTCGACCAGCGTGACGTCCACGCCGCGCTCGGCGAGCGCCCACGCCGCTTCCGAGCCGGCGAGCCCGCCGCCGACTACGGTTGCCTTCACGCCAGTGCCACCTCTTCCGGCTCAGCCACCAGCACCTTGTTGCCGCACTTGAGGCAGATGCGCGTCTCGCCCTCGGTCTTGTTCTTCCGCTTCTCCATACCCACCCACTTGCACTCGGGGCAGGTTTCCGGCACCGGCATGTTCCACGTCGAGAAATCACACGCCGGATAGCGGGCGCATCCCCAGAATGACTTGCCGCGCTTCGTGCGCCGCTCGGCGATGTCGCCGATGTCGCACTTGGGACACTTCATGCCCAGCGGCATGGAGCGCGTGCCCTTGCACTGCGGGTACGTGGTGCAGGCGAGGAACTCGCCGAAGCGGCCGGTCTTGATCACCATGTCCGAGCTGCACAGATGGCACTTCTCGTCGGTGGGCCTGTCGGGGATCTTGTCCTTCTTGAGCGACTTCACGTAGTCGCATGTGTCCTTGTACTTGACGCACGCAAGGTACGGCCCGAAGCGTCCGATCTTGAGCTCGATTGCGGAGCCACACTTGGGACACTTCTCGGTGGCGAGCTTCTCCGGCGACAGCCCGTGCGCCTCCGCCACCAGCGCGTTGATGTCGATAGCATCGAGCGCGGCCGTGAACGGGCCGTAGAACTCGGCCAGGACCTCCTGCCAATCGAGTCCGTCTTCCTCGATGCGGTCGAGCTCCTCCTCCATCTTCGCCGTGAACTCGACGTTGAAGATGTCCGGGAACTTGCCCACCATCAGCGTTTCGACGGTTTCGCCCAGGTTCGTCGGGAAGAAGCGGCGCTGGTCGATCCGCACGTACTCGCGCGCCGTAAGCGTCGAGATGATCGCGCTATACGTCGACGGCCGCCCGATGCCGAGGCGCTCGAGCTCCTTGACGAGGCTGGCCTCGGAGAAGCGCGGCGGCGGATCAGTGAAGTGCTGGGACGGCGTGATCTCGCGGACTTCCACCGTGTCGCCCTGCGCGAGCGGCGGAATCGGCGGCAGATCGTCCATCGTCTTCCCTTCCTCGACCTCGCGGCCTTCGAGGTAGAGAACGTGGTAGCCATCGAACACGAGCACGGACCCGGTCGCACGGAAGATGTACCGGCCAAGGTCGAAATCGACCACGGTCATGTCGTAGACCGCCGGCGTCATCTGCGACGCGACGAACCGCTGCCAGATGAGCTGGTACAGCCGGAACTGATCCGGCTCGAGATAGCGCTGAATCTGCTCGGGGCGACGGCGGACGTCCGTCGGCCGCACCGCTTCATGCGCATCCTGGACGCGCGCCGCCTTCTTGGCGCTGTACGTGTTCGGCACATCCGGCAGGTAGCGCTTGTCGTAGCTCGCGCCGATGAATTCGCGCACGCTCGCAATCGCCGAGTCGCTCACGCGGACCGAGTCGGTACGCATGTAGGTGATGAGGCCGGTGGGGCCATCCTCGCCCACATCGATGCCTTCGTACAGGTCCTGCGCCGCGCGCATCGTGCGGCGGCTCGAGAACCCGAGCTTCTTGGCGGCTTCCTGTTGGAGCGTGCTCGTCGTGAACGGCGCGGCCGGCTTCTTCCGGCGCTGCTTCTTCTCGACTGAGGAGACGACGAACGGGACGTTGCGCACGGCATCGACCACCGTCTGCGCGTCGTCCGCATTCTTCAACTCGGGCTTGTGGCCGTCCACCTTGTGCAGCCCGGCTTCGAAAGTCTGGCCGCCGGAGGCGCAGAGCGCTTCGATGGTCCAATACTCCTGCGCCACGAATGCGCGAATCGCGCGCTCGCGCTCGACGAGCAGGCGCAGTGCGACCGTCTGCACGCGTCCGGCCGACAGCCCGGTCTTGATACTCTTCCAGAGAATCGGGCTCGCCTTGTATCCTACGAGGCGATCGAGCACTCGGCGCGCCTGCTGCGCATTGACCTTCTGTTCGTCGATGTTTCCCGCATTGGCAATCGCCTCCTGCACCGCGTCCTTCGTGATCTCATGAAAGAGGACGCGCTGCATGGGGATGCTGCCGAGCTGGCTGGCCATGTGCCACGCGATCGCCTCGCCCTCGCGATCAGGGTCGGTCGCGAGGTAGACGTGAGACGCCTCCTTCGCGGCCTTCTTGATCTCCGAGACCGTTGCGGTCTTTCCCTTGATGATCACGTACTCCGGGGTGAAGCGGCCGCCCTCGATCTCGACGCCGAGCTTCCGGGTGGGCAGATCGCGGATGTGCCCTACCGTCGCCTTGACCGAGTAGCCGGCGCCGAGATACTTGGCAATGGTCTTGGCCTTGGTGGGCGACTCCACGATGACGAGCGCGTCGCCGGCACGGATCGAACCCCCCTTGGCGCTGCGCCCGCCCTTGGCCTTGGCACGCGGCTTGGCCTTGGACCCGGTCGCGCCCTTAACCGCTTTCGCGCCCTTGGCCGGCTTGGTGCTCTTGGGAGTAGTGATGGTGCGTGTCTTTCTGGTATCTGCCATACCGCCAGCTTAGCGCGCGAGAAGCGTGCAATGTCAAAGTGTGTGAGGTAGCAAGAAAGCGCGAGGCACCGGCGGGGGCAAGGAGGCTTTATTTAACCCTTTGTCAATCAATAACTTGACAAACTACACCCTACCAGCCCGCCTCCGCACGGGCGAGGGCAGCGACATCTTCCGCTACCGCTTCTACCGTCCGCGCGTCGGTTTTCACCTCCCGATCCGCCCTGGTATAGAACGGCTCGCGAGTCTGCAGCACGTCCCGGATCCGCTCGAGAACGTCCTGTCCGGCCACGAGCGGGCGACTGTCGTCACCCTCGATGCGCTTGGCCGCGGTGAGCGCCATGGTGCGCAGATATATAAGGAGAGCGGACGTCCGGGCCACTTCGATCTGCCCGGGCTGCGCCGCCCAGCCGCCGCCCGGGGAGATGATCGCCGGCGGCTCCTGCAGCGCCGATCGCACTGCCTGCCGCTCGAGCTCCCGAAATCGCATCTCACCGAACTCGCCGAAAATGCGCTTGATCGGCATCTGCATCTGCCGAACGATGATCGCATCGGTCTCCACGTGCGGCGCACCCAGCAGCTCGGCCACACGCTGGCCCACGACCGTTTTGCCTGCGCCAGGCAAGCCGACGAGTACGACGTGTCGCCGCTCGCTCATGGCGCATCCTCCGGATCGGCTTCAGCCGCCCAGCGCGCACCAAGGGCCGCCTGATAGCTTGTGACGTTGCGCCGCATCTCCGCAAGCGAATCGCCGCCGAACTTCTCGACCATCGCGTCCGCCAGCACCAGACAGACCAGCGCCTCGGCGATGACGCCCATCGCGGGCACGGCCGTCACGTCCGAACGCTCGCTCTGCGCGTTCGCCGCGTCGCCGGAGCGGAGATCCACGGTGCGCAACGGCGCCATCAACGTGGATATGGGCTTCATCGCTACACGAACAACCAGTGGTTCCCCGGTCGTCATGCCGCCCTCCAATCCGCCCGCGTTGTTGGTCTCACGGCCGAGTCGTCCGCCGAGCGCCCCGGCTGCACCGGTGTCGAAGATAGGATCGTGCACGGCAGAGCCTGGCCGTCTTGCGGCTTCGAAGCCGAGCCCGATTTCGACGCCTTTGACCGCAGGGATCGACATTAGCATCCCCGCCAGGCGGCCATCGAGCTTGCGGTCCCAGCTGACGTGACTGCCGAGTCCGAGCACGACGCCCCGCGCCACGACCTCGACCTCGCCGCCGAGCGTATCGCCCGCGGATTTGGCGGCGTCGATGCGAGCGATCATCGCCGGTTCCGCATCCGGGTCGAGCGTGCGGACCTCTGACCGGTCCGCCGCGATATTGAGCGGCGTCGGCAAAAGCGACGGGCGCATCGCCGTCACGCCGCCCAGCGACACCACGTGGCTCCCCACCTCGACGCCGAACTCGTCGAGCAGCCGGCGAGCGAGCGCACCGGCGGCGACGCGGGCGGTGGTCTCGCGGGCACTCGCGCGCTCGAGAATATCACGAGCATCGGTCCGGTCGTACTTCAGGACGCCGACAAGATCGGCATGCCCGGGCCGCGGCCGCGTGACGCGCCGACGGCGCGCTTCGCCCGGCGTCCCCTCAGCGGCCATCACGTCCTGCCAGTTGTCCCAGTCACGGTTCGCGATCAACATGGCGATCGGAGAGCCGAGCGTTTCGCCTGCGCGGACGCCCGAGAGCCACTCGACGCGATCCTGCTCGATTCGCATGCGTGCGCCGCGTCCGTATCCCTGCATGCGGCGCGCGAGGTCGCGGTCGACCCATTCGGCGCTCACCGGCAGTCCTGCGGGCAACCCTTCGACCAGGGCAACCAGCGCCTTGCCGTGGGATTCCCCTGCCGTGGAGAAGCGAAGCCGCATGCGAATCCTCGGGAAAGCACACGAGCCCGGCGTGTGCCGGGCTCGTGCGAGACTTGGTACGAGGTGCTTACGGCGTGGTGATGCCGTCGTCGACGATACGCGGTGTGACCAAGATAATAAGATCGCGACGGTTCTCGGACTCGGAGCTGAAGCTGAACAGCTTGCCGAGGATCGGGAGCCCCGAGAGGAGGGGGATGCCGGTGCGCGACTTGGTGACGGTGGTGACGGTCAGGCCGCCGATCACGCTGGTCTCGCCGTCCGCGACGAGCAGCTGATTGTTCGACGTCTGCTTGTTGATCGTGAAGCCAAGGTCCGCCGCCGCGAGCGTCTGGACGTTCGAGCGCTCGGTCTGCAGATCCATGAGGATCTGGCGGTTGTTGGTGACGTGCGGCGTCACGGTCAGACGGATACCGGTCTCCTTGAACTGCACGGTGGATCGTGCTGCACCGCCGTTGGTTTGCGAGCTCGCGTCGATCACGCGCAGCGGAATTTCGTCGCCGACGAGGATGTCAGCCTTGCGATTGTCGAGCGTCGTGATCAGCGGCTCCGCCTGCACATCGGAGAGCTGTACCGACTCGAGCGCGCTGAGGAAGCTGGTGAGCGAGAAGCCACCGATCGCCGTCGAGAAGACCAGGTCGAGCGCCGACTGCTGCACGGTCGCGTCCGCGTTGCCGATCGCCGACAGCGAGTTGCCGCCAAGATCGATGACGTTGACGTTCGGCGCGTAGTTCGAGCCGTCGGACTTGTTCGGGTCGCGGCGCTGCGCCAGCTTGTTGAAGAACTGGTTCCGGCTGCCCAGGTCGTAGCGCAGGCCGAGCTGCTCGAGGTCGGTCCGGTCGACGAAGATGATCTTCGCCTGAATCGAGATCTGCGGCGTACGGATGTCGAGGCCGCGAACGAAATCGGTGACCTGACCGATGTGGCTGTGCGTATCGGTGATGACGAGCGAGTTCGAGCCATTGTCGGCGATCACGCGGCCGCGGCCCTTGGTGACGATGCTCTCGATCGTCTTCTGCAGCGAATCGGCCTGCTTGTAGTTGACGCGGACCACGGCTGTTTCCAGCGGCTCGGTCGAGTCGAGCGCCGCCAGCGTGCTGGGCGCGTCGACGCGGATGATACCGCCCGGCATCTCCTGCGCGGAGAGGCCCTGCGACGCCAGGATCGCGGCGAACGCCTGCGGCCACGGCTGGTTCTTGATCTCGGCCGTGACCTCACCCTTGATGTCCTTGCCGAGAATGATGGTCTTGCCGCTGAAGGCCGCGAAGCCGGCCACCACGTCGCCGATGCTCGCACGGTCCCAGGTGACGGTGATCCTCGGCTCGTCCGCGCGGGTCAGCATGCGCGGCGCCTCATCCGGAACCGACACCTCGCTCCGGGTAACCGGGCGCGGGGCGGCAGGCACGGTGCGAAGCGTGGGCGGCATCACTTCGGCCAGCGCCGGTGTCGTGGACGACCACGCGACGAACGAGGCATTGCTGCCGAACGACACGCGGATCGCGTCGCCGTCGCGCTGGACCTTGTAGTCCTTGGCGGCATCCAGATCGAGCACGATGCGAACGACGTCCGGGCGGAACTGATTGTAGCGGATGTTCCGGACACCGCCGCGATTCACGCCGTCGTAGCGGGTGCTCGCGCCGCTGAGGTGCGCGCCCACCACGTCGAGCACGAGGCGCGCCGGGTCCTGGAGCATGAAGTCCTTCACATCCACCGAGCCCTTTACGTCAATCACGAGCTCGGCGCGGCCGGGGGCGGCGTTGACGCTGACAGCCGTTACTTCTCCGCTGAGCGGACCGTCGCCCATGGCACCCGCCGGCGATGCGGCGAGGACTGCCGCGACGGCGGCCACGATCATACGAGACAGAGCCTTCATGGCGTCACGACCTCCTGCTTGCGCAACGAGAGAGTTTCCTGCCGCTCGAATCCGAAGTCATTGATCTGGAATACCACATCGCGCGTGCGAATCTGGCTCACGCGGAGCCGCCCGAGCTGATCGCCGGACCGAACATTGTGTCGCTTGGTCGAAACCTTGTCGCGGAGAACGGCGACCGTGTTCGACGGATAGCGAAGGTCCTGATAGACGGCGACCAGCTGCAGATTCTCGAACTCCGGCCCCTCGCTCTTCTGAGTCATCAGCGAGTTGAACGGGTCCCGGCTGCCGCCGGCATAGGCAAAGGTCTCACGCTGCACTTCGGTCTCGCGTGCCTTGGCCAGCGAGTCGCTCGCCAAGGAGTCGGCGGCCGCGACGCGGGCCGAATCGGCCTGGGCCTGCTCAGCGGCAAGCCGCTGTGCCACCGCGCGAGTCGCGTCGTTCGCGCCGCGCGACGAGTCGGTATGTACCGCCGGTCCTGCCGGCGTGGCCGCGAGTGTCGCGGTGATCGGCTGTCCGCAGACGGCCACCACATCAGGGGCGGCGGCCGGCGCCTTGGACTTGTGAGCCGATGCCTTGGCGAACACGGCGGTCACACTGTCGGAGCACGCCGCGTAGAGAACCTGGGCGGCGGAGTCTGCCGTGGCCTTGGCTGCGCGGGCTTTCGCGACGCTGTCGTTCCGCGTGCGAAGGGCGGCGAGCCGCTGATCAGCTGCTGCGTCGTCGGCCGCGCTGGTCTTCCTGCCGCCGCACGCGCCGAGCGCGAGGGTGGCGAGAAGCGAGGCGGCGAGATGATTACGTGCCACTTGCGTCCTCCGTGCCGGCAGACTTGACGTAGGTGCGGATCTGGAATTTCGCTTCGAGCAACGCGCCGGTGCTGTCACCGAGCGCCTTCGCCGCCGCAGCTGGCGCGGCAAGAATGCTGACATCCACTGGAACGATGATGCGCTGCAGGCTCGCGACATCGGCCAGGAAGGCGCCGATCTGGTCGTAGTGGCCGAGCACCGAGATGTTGAATTGCTGCGTCTCGAATGGCACCGGCCCCGGCTGCACCGGGAGCACCGGATCGGCGCGAGAGAGCGTTACACCGCGGATCTTCGCGCGGGTCGACATGTCGTCGAGCAGATTGGGGACTTCGCTGCGCTCCGGCACCAGCCGGCGGAGCATGGTGAGGCTCGCACGGTAGCCTTCGAGGCGGTGGTTCAGATCCTCGACCGTGCCGGTAGCGAGCTCGCGCTTGGCGCTGTCCGTCTGAGACTGCAGCGTCGTGAGCGTGTCGTTCATCGCCGCGATCTGCGCGGTGCCGGCGGCGAGGCCGTCGAAGCCGAGCATCGAGACGGCGGCGCCGGTGTACATCATGTAGCCGACCAGGCCTGCCAGAAGGAGCAGGAACAGCGGCGTCGTCTGCTGCTTGTTGAGAGCCATGATTACCTCACCGACTGGCTGAGAGCGACGGTACGGATGTAGGCCGAGTCGGCCCGGCGGAACGTTGCCCCGATCGTGAAGGCGGTGACCGGGCGGTCATGTTCGACGACCGTCGCGGCGGACACCGGCGTCACGTTCTCGACCCAGGGCGACGCCTCGAGCTGGCGGAGGAAGCGCGTGTATGCCTGGATGTCGGCGGTACGGCCCGTGATCCGGAACTCGAGCGCCTTGGTGGTCGTATCGCTGGAGTCGGCCACGGCGGCCACACCCTGCGGCGCGATCTCCGTGAGCCAGGTGTATGGCGGCAGCGCGCGGGCGACTTCATCGAGCACGTGCGGCCAGATGTAGCGATCGCCGTCCACCGTGCGAATCACGCCGATCTGCGAGACGAGCGAGTCCCTGATCAGCTCCTGGTGGTGCTTCTGGGCGATGAAGGTCTTGAACCGCTTGTGCTCGGCGCGGGCCTGCTCGAGGCGCGGCTGCACTGAATGCATTTCGCGCGTGTTGTTGGACCACACCCAGCCAAGCCACAGGCTGACGCCGATCCACGCGGCCGCCGAAGCGACCAGGAGCGGATCCTTTACCTTGGCGCCGAGCGCCTTGAACTGCGCGCCCACTCCATCGAGGGGCGAGCCAGCGCGCTTGCGCTTGAGGTTCGGGCGGAGATTGATCGTAATCATCGAAGATGGCTTCCCAGTCGGGGTCAGGCGGCGGAGCGGAGCGCCAGGCCGATCGGCAACATCAGGAGCGGCGCGACATGGTCAACTTCCATCATGTCAAACACACCTTCGGCCACCTGGAGGCGCTCGAGGGGATTTGCCATCTGGACCGGAATTTTCAGGCGATCGGCGAGCACCTGGTTGAGGCCCGGAATCCGGGCGCCGCCGCCGGTCGTGTAGATCCGCGACAGGCCGCCGGCCGAACGGCTGGCCGACTGCAGAAACGCGGCGGCGCGCTCGATGCCGACGGCGAGCTCGTCGCCACGGGTCTCGAGGAAGGGCCGCAGCGCCTCGTCCAGCGTCGCCGCCTGCACCATGCGCTCGGTCTCTTCCTGCGACAGCCCGCGCTCACGCTGCATGTCCTCGCGGAAGCGGCGCGTGCCGATCGGAATGTCGCGCGTGAGCACGGGCACGCCGTCGTCCAGAATATTCACGTTCGTAGTCTCGTGGCCGAT